>CAMLDR010000212.1 GCA_946478775.1 uncultured Flavobacteriales bacterium | reverse complement strand
CTTGTTCCGAATACCCGGTTCAAAGAATAACTGTAATTTGCACTTACCGAAAATCGTTTTCCGATTTCCTGGGAAAAACCCTCAAAAACGAAAATCAATAAGAAAACGGGCAAAATTATCTTGGAAACAATACGCATCTTGTTTTGGTTTTAAAGCACCACTAATTTGATCATTTTATGGCTCAATTCAAAATATAAGTAATAAACTCCGGCATCCAGATCTTTCAAATTCAATTGATTTCTTCCTTCACTTAATACAGCCTTTTTCACCTTCATTCCCTGTGAATTGGAGAAAATGACGTCTTGATTTAAAGGGCTCGTAATCGTAAGTTCTTCTGTCCGTGCAACCGGATTTGGATTAAGTCCCAGAGAATAATCAACTCCTACTGAAAGGCCTTCTTCATCCGGATCATTAAGTAAAGAGCGTTCATTGTATTCTCCAATCTCATTATTCTGTGCTAAGCCACTTTGGCAATTCTCCTGGTAAATTACAAACCAAACGACCGGAGTAAGAGTTGCTCCCGGAATTGACGATTCTACTATTAAACCAGGATGTTCCAAATGCAATTTGCCCCAGTCAGTTGATTTTCGACATTCACTTTGTACCCATTCATTTTCACGATACCAATGGATTCTATAATCCGTATTGTTTTTTAATTCTACGGCCTTTACAGGAGGGCCATCATACCAGTAAAAGTTTTCAAGGGTGCTAAATTCATGTTCAAATTCAAATTGAATTTGATTTCCACAAGTATTTTCTATTGTCTGAAGATTGTAAGATCTATTCCTTACATACCCAACTGCCCTTTCCTGATCTTCCGAAATATACATTTGGGCTTCCTTTAATTCTACCACATCATTATCATCATCCACCTTCAGAAGCGTTCTTTCCTGTCTCCAAAGACCACCTCCATTAGAAATAGTGGATATAACATCATTCCCATTCATGTGGTTTTTTACGTTGGCCTGGCTTTCCCATAATCCATGTTTATTTCCATCATTCAAGAACCACATATTAAATCCACAGACCCCGGTAAAACCTAAGGTCATGTAGTCAACCCATTCCAGTTTATTATCAGCGCAATTAGATTGAGGGTTGCTTCCTTCAGAAATAATGACCGGCTTTTCAGGAGTCGAATCATTACTCTTTGCAAAGAATCTCACTAATTTGAATAGTGAATTCTCATTATTGCCATTAGGAAGATCGTAAAGATTTGACTTGAGTAAATTCTCAGGCGAATTTTTGTATGGGTTAATCCCAATGATGTCTACTTCATCGATTGTCCAACTAAGATCCATAATTTTACTCTGGCTCGGATCCGGACGCCATCCTTGGTTAGGTGCATTAACCCCCACTAAATGTTCATAATGGCCCATTGTATTCTTAATGTAACGAGCTATTCTTTCATGGTAATTACCTACAGCCTCAATAACATGATCACGGAAAACAATTTCAGAATCATCAAAATAAGGTTCATCCTCATTGGAATTAGCACCCGTAGTACTAGTAAGTAATTTTTGATCCAAATGCCACGGCTCGGACATGATTTCGAACTCATAAATCTGAGTGGAATAACCATACCTTGAAATGTAATAACGTGTTCGTTGTTCATGGTACTTCAAATCACTCTCATTCATGAACATTTCATATGCTTTTTTCCCACCGACTTCTGCCGGATTATCATTGTAACAATAAACGTATGGACTACTAGTATCATATATCAACTCCGGAGGATTACCATTAGTGTAGGTTTGTTCGTACCAACGATCCCAATCCCACAGGGCACGATTTCCTTCGCCTCTCATTTCGATTGGATAATGGTGCATTAGAGTGAACATGACCAAAATATCGCGTTTTTTGCAGAGATCCAATAAATTATCTTGTTCCCATGCATAATGAAGGCGGTCGAAATAATTTCCCTTTTTTTCAAATTCAATCAAACTGGATCCAGGGTGTTGGATCGTTCTGATGTATTGGCCACCAGCGTCTGCATAACCCTCAATCTTCTCCAAATATGCATTCCAGTCATTTACCCTTGCGCATAAATGTGCTGTTGCAGGTGTAGTGTTGGACCAACCCCATTCTATCTCAAAATCCTCTGGGGCAGGAAAATTTTGTCCAACAGGAAAAATGTACTGACCATTTCTTTTTAAATTCCTTGCATTGTCTGCAACTTGCACATATCCAGGACTCCCCGATTCAACCACATGAAACCTAAATAGACTTGAAGTCGCCACTTCAACATTATTCATTTTGACCAAAATAGAACATGTCCACTCCCCAATTTTTGGAGGAGCAAAACGAATCCGCATAGGGTAGGGCGTATTCTGATCATCCCAAAGATTTGTATTATTATTACGTTTAAAATCTCGTGTGAAAAATCCGTCTATGACTTTTACATAGGAACCATCCGTATGATGAAAAATTGCTTCTACATCCAATTCCCAATCCAAAAAAGGATTTATCATCAAAGAAGGATCGATAACTAAATCTGGATTTAACTGCTTTGCAATAAAATTGTTTACATAAGTAGAAACCGGGCTTGGCAATTGAATCCCCAATTCCAATTTTTCCAATCTTTTTACATTGTTCAGATTATCATAATTCATGACGAATACATCAAACGGAGATTTTTCAATCTTCAAATGCATTTTACCATTAGAAGCAAAAGCACCGGCATGAAAGTTACTTGGCTTGACGTTTATTTTGTCCGTAGCCTTAACCGCTTTATTAAACGATCCGTTAAAAGTATAGGACTGACTATTAAATGTAACACACTGTTTTTGATAGTCGGAAGGTGCCGTCAAAATTGCTGATTGAGTCACCGGATCATTATTCTGACAGGAAAAAACAGAAATCGCGTTTTGAGACATTACAAAACATGGGATCAGAAAAACTGATCCTAATAATATGGTTGCTTTCATAAGTGATTAGTTTGAAGCTTCTAAAATTTTCAATCTTTCTTCCAACCCTTCATTCTGCTCTTTCAATTGAAGAATATATAAAGTCAATTCTTCAATCTTTTCCAATAAGATCGCATCCGTTTTAGCTAAATTTACTCCGTTTTCAGTTACTTCAGCGGTTGAAGGTACATTTGGCAAATGGCCATTCGCAGCAATGTATGCTTTCACCTCATTCAGAGTTCTTAATTTATAAGTCGGTTCAAACACATAATCAGCCCAGACTTGTGCATCCACTATAATTTCACGGGATCGCAGAATACCATCACCTGTAACCTGCAATAGTTTTGAGCCAGTGGATGCTTTTATAACAAATAATTTATCAGCTGCTGTGGTTGAAGTAGTAACAATCTCTGTATTACCGTTTGCCTTTACAATAAACCTTCCTGTTATTCCATCTATGCCCATTACCTGTATAGCATTATCAGTCAAACTTCCTGATCGAATGGAAAGTCCATATTTTCCGGAAGGCACCTGCAAATACAAGCCGTTATCTGTTCCACCTGTTATATTGAACTTAGCATATGCTGCAGCGGTTCCGTAATTTGTACCAAACCAAGTTCTATTATTGATAGCTGAAAAGGTAAGACTATTACTTCCAGCAGCCAATTGAAACTCCCCGAATTCGCGGTTTTCAATTACGAAATTGTTATCACTCATCCGAATGAGTGCTCCATCAGTTTCATCGAAACCTGTAGTTGTATTGGTAAGCCCGATACGAATTGTTTTACCAAGATTCTGTACAGAAGGCGCCTGTGGAAAGGGATTAATAACTGTTCTGGTATAATCTGAAGTCCCATGCAAATGCAGGTTAAAATTCGGAGCTGGAGTATTTGTTGTTGTATTCGTACTTTTTGTACCAATACCAACATAACCTGCTGAAGAAGTGTTTGGTGCTGTATAAGTCCAAGGGGAGTTATATTGAGACCAGCTCGTAAAGCCGGTAACTAATGCCATTGCAGCCAAAATGTTTTTTTTCATTTTAATAGAGATTAAATTTAGAGACTGCGAAAATAGGAAAATTCCCCACTTCGAATAATTAATATTGAGGGCCTGTTTAAAATTCGTTTGTTGAAAATAATTTAAGGGCAGCCGAATAGTAAGTTAAAAACTGATTTACTTTTGTTTGCAATTAACAAAGTAAATCATTCCTTGATTAACTGATGCTTAAAAGCGTATATTTTAATAGGAAACCCATTTAAAACAAACCGGATGAAACTTCATTTTTTAGCCAAGCTTGGAATTTTGAGCCTGATGATCACTTCGTGCAGCGAGGATTCCATTTGTGACTGTATTCGTGCAAGTGATGAATTGACCAATAAATACGAGGAGTTACGGACGAAAGAACTGACCGTGAAGGCTCAAAAAGAAGTGAAAGAACTCATCAAAACGAAGAAGGCTAAGTGCAAGGAATTTGAACGAATGAGTGGTCCTGAAATGCTGGAAAGAAAGGCAAGTTGTAAGTAGGACGCCACAATCACTTTTGCCTGAATTCCATGAAGTAACAGGATTTGAATTCCATTCTTGAATGTCTATCGAATCCTTCTGATTTGACTTAATAAATATTCCCGGCTAAATCGAAAAAATAAAACGCGGAATTCGCTATCTTTGCACCTGCTTACCAGTAAAGGTAGGTTTCAAAAAAGAGCGAAATTTTTATGAGTGCATTTTCATCCCGTCACATTGGACCTGATTCAGCTGAGAAATCTGAGATGTTAGCTGCTATTGGTGTTAAATCAATTCAAGAATTAGTAGACAAGACCATCCCTTCACACATCCGTTTATCAGGAGAATTGAAGATTGACAAAGCCTTGAGTGAGCAGGAATACCTGCAGCACATCACGGCATTGGGTGCTCAAAATAAAGTATATAAGTCTTTCATCGGTTTGGGATACAACGAAACGATCGTTCCTTCCGTGATCTTACGTAACGTTTTGGAGAATCCGGGATGGTATACGGCATATACTCCTTACCAGGCTGAGATTTCTCAGGGTCGTTTAGAGGCTTTACTGAATTTCCAGACCATGGTTTTGGAATTGTCAGGAATGGAAATCGCCAATGCTTCTTTATTGGATGAAGGAACAGCTGCTTCCGAAGCAATGATCTTATTCTGGAATTCACGTTCCCGCCAGGAAATAAAAGACGGCGTAAATAAATTCTTCATTTCAAAAAATGCATTCCCTCAAACCAAAGACGTTGTTTTGGGTCGTGCTTTGAACCTGGGAATCGAATTGGTTGAAGGGGATGAAACAAGTTTTACAAATGACGGGACTTATTTCGGTGCGATTCTTCAGTATCCGGATGTGCATGGAACTATTACAGATGTTGGCGGGTTCATTAACCGGAATACCGGATTAAAAACAGCGGTTGCTGCAGATATTCTTTCATTGGTAATCCTGAAATCTCCGGGTTCTTTGGGAGCTGATGTGGTTTTCGGTTCTTCACAGCGTTTCGGGGTTCCGATGGGTTACGGCGGACCTCACGCTGCATTCTTCGCAGCAAAGGACGAATACAAACGCTCTATGCCGGGCCGTATCATCGGTGTATCGAAGGATGCGGATGACAACATGGCTTTGCGTATGGCTTTGCAAACACGCGAACAGCATATTAAAAGAGATAAGGCAACATCCAATATTTGTACCGCTCAGGCATTGCTGGCAGTTATGGCTTCCATGTACGCAGTATATCACGGTCCGGTTGGAATGAAAGAGATTGCAGACCATGTAAACGGGTTGGCTTCTGCTACGGCAAACGGATTGAAAGCAGCAGGAATTGAAATTGGTTCCGATTCATTCTTCGATACCGTTTGGGTAAAAGGAGTGGACTCTGCAAAAATCAAAGCAGCAGCTGAAGCAAAAGGAATGAACTTCCGCATTGTAAACGCATCTGAATTGACGATCAGTTTCGGTGAACCGCATACGATGGAAGATGTTGCAGCGATCTTAAGTGTTTTTGGTGTTTCGACTCCGCTCAACGACCAAAAAAATTCACTTACTGCAGGAAGTTTAAGAACAGATGCAGTATTCACACACGCAACTTTCAACAAACATCATTCTGAATCCAAAATGATGCGTTATTTGAAGCGTTTGGAGAACAAAGATTTATCATTGGTTCACTCCATGATTCCTTTGGGATCTTGTACGATGAAATTAAATGCAGCATCCGAGTTGATTCCGATCACGAATCCTCAGTTTGCAAATATGCACCCTTTTGCTCCGGTTGATCAGGCAGCAGGTTACCACGCGATGTTCCGTCAGTTGGAAAAAGATTTGTGTGAGTCTACCGGATTTGCAGCCATGTCTTTGCAACCGAATTCAGGCGCGCAAGGAGAATACGCCGGATTGATGGTGATCAAAGCATACCACGAAAGCCGTGGCGACAAGCAGCGGACTAAAATGATCATTCCTTCTTCTGCTCATGGAACAAACCCGGCTTCTGCGGTTATGGCAGGAATGGAAGTGGTTGTTACAGGTTGTGACGAGAACGGAAACATCAATATCGACGAATTAAGAACAGTAGCGAACCAAATCGGAAACGAATTGGCTGGTTTGATGGTCACTTATCCGTCTACACATGGAGTATACGAAGAAGGGATCCGCGAAATTACAGCAATCATCCATGAAAACGGGGGACAGGTTTACATGGACGGTGCGAACATGAACGCTCAGGTTGGATTAACCAATCCGGGAAACATTGGGGCAGACGTTTGTCACCTGAACTTACACAAAACATTTGCCATTCCTCACGGAGGTG
>CAMLDR010000211.1 GCA_946478775.1 uncultured Flavobacteriales bacterium | reverse complement strand
ATCTATCCTGATCCGAATGATTTCCCGGTAGCCTGACTTCGACTCCGCTCAGTCGCCTACCATAATCATTATAACTTAGTGATCTTGTAAGCGCCGATATTCACGGTTTTACTCTCTTTGGAAAGTGCGGTTGCCAGCATATGCATTTCCAGTTTTCCGGCAGCATCATACCCATTCATTTCCAGGAGCATTCCTCCTTCCGTAAATGCTTCATTCGGGATCTGTGAAGCAGAAGCTTTATTCATATTGGCAAAGGTATTGCTCACGTCAATCCCGGTATTTTTGGCAACCCAGACTTCTGTCTTTTTGCCTTCGGATTCGATCAACACCTCTTCGCATTTATAGCCTAAAATGGTTTTCGTTCGTCCGGTTCTGGTGATCTTTGCAGCCGGTTTTTCTCCCTGGTTCATCTGCTGCTGCTTCATAGCAGCTTCCATCGCCTGTGTGGACATCACCATGGCTGTTTTTTCTTTATTATTCAGCATGATCATGACCCCGTTCTTAGAATCCATAATGGAAGTCATATCGGCATTTGCAGCCATTTGAATCACCTTGTCCCCGAAATCGTAGCGGATTGTTTGGGATTCACCCGGTTTTTTGGCACTTTCGATACTGTAAGACACCCCGCTTGTAAAGGTATATGATGCCTGGTATTCTCCTGATGCTTCTGTTTCAACCGGTGCCGGAACTGCCTGTTCTGCAGGAGCAGAAGCTGGTGCAGGAGCTGATTCTTTCGATTTTTTGTCATCAATTAGGTTGCCGCCACGTTCCTTATTGTTTCGAGTTGTATTAAAATCCTGTGCATTGGCTTTTTCCTTGGCTGTGCTTCCTATCGATTTAATTAAACCCTCCTGTCCGAAAACAAGGGAAGACGAGAAAAATACAATGAATACAAGTAGAAGTGTTTTCATAACCTAGTTTTTACAAGCTAAATGTAATTAAAGCCAGAGAAATGTAACCACAAAGTTTGTGGATCTGTCTTTTCAGTGTGTGGTTTCCTTACTTAATTGATTCCTAAAACTTCGAGCAGCTCCATCTTCTTACTTCTGGAAACCCCAATCTCTTCCTGGTTTGATAAAATCACGGAACCACCTTCCCCGCGAATGTACTTCACAACCTGGTTCAAGTTCACCAAATGGGAATTATGCAGTCTGAAAAAGAAAGGAAAATCAACCAGTTGCTTTTCGATTTCCTTCAGTGTTTTCGAAACAGTGATCTTGCGCTGGTGTAATACGATAGTGGTATAATTTCCATCGGATTCGCAGCGGATAATTTGATCTACCTCGATTAGCTCCACTCCGTTCAACGAGGAAATCGGAATTTTCGGTTTCAATCCCATGCCGTTAATCCCGGAAGATTTCCCTTCGGTACGTTTCTTTTTAACCCGTTGAACACTTTCCACCAAATCTTCCGCATCAATGGGTTTTACCAGGTAATGTACAGCTCCTTGTTTAAAGCCTTCCAAAGCATATTCATCATAGGCCGTTGTGAAAATCACATCGGAATCTTTATAAGTCAGTACGTTCAATAATTCAAAGCCATTCATCTTAGGCATTGATATATCAAGAAAAAGTAAATCGGGTTCTTGGGTGTTAATAATTTCAACCGCATCAATGGGGCTTTGCAATTCTGCAACAACCTCTACATCAGGGCAAAACTTTCGAATTAATATAGCAGTAGTTTCTAAACTGTGCCTTTCATCATCTACAATAATTGCACGTAATTTCATATTCTAATTTGGCGTTTCAAAGTACAAGGTAACTAAAGTTCCGATTGCCCGACCATTTTCGTCAATTAAATCTTCAATTTCAAATTCGTTCTGTCTTTTCGTCCGCAAAGTCAGTGAGCGCAGGCGGTCTTTGGTAATCTGAAGACCCACGCTTCCTTCTTTCAACGACCGTTTTCGGTTGTTTTCTTTCGCTTTTTCTCTTCCAATTCCGTTATCCTGGACCATCACATACAATCCGCTGAGTTGTTTCTGAAATGAAACCCGGATCTTCCCTCCTTCTTCGGCCCTTGGCATCAAACCGTGCCAAATCGCATTTTCAATGAAAGGCTGAATGATCATCGGCGGAATCTGGCAATCCAGTACTTCCTGCCCGTCGATCTGCAGATCAAAATCAAAATCCTGGTCAAAACGCAGGCGCTCAAATTCGAGGTATAATTTCAAGGACTGAATTTCATCGTAAACGGTGATCATATCCTGTCGGGAATAATTGAGAATCATCCGCAAAAGCTTCGAGAACTTGGCAATGTAATCTGCGGCATTGTCTACTTCGTCTTTCAGAATGAACAGGCGTATCGAATTCAGACTATTGAATAAAAAATGAGGATTCATTTGTGCCCTCAAAGCTTTCGATTCCATTTCATTGATCTGTAAGCTGAATTCCGCCTTCATCTGTTCGGTGCTTTGGATCCGTTTGATCCTGGAGCGCATAAAGAACCAAATACTAAAAGCCCCTAATAAGGAAGCGAGCGTGATAAACCACCAGCGTCTCCAAAAAGGTTTTGTAATCTTGAAGGCATAAGACGAGATCATGGATTCATCTCCTTCCACAACCCGGACCTGGAAAATATATTTTCCACCCGGAAGATTGTGATAAAGAGCTTCATTCTTCTGGTTCCCATTGATCCATTTATTATCCAGGCCCAATAAACGGTAACTGACCAGGTTATTCTCCGCATTGGAAAAGTCGCGGACCCCGAATTCAAAGACCAGGTTATTCTGGTTGTACGAATACTTGAACTTATGGGTTGAAAAACGACTCATTCCGCTCATGTCCCGAATCTGGAGCACGTATGGAACCGCCCTTTTCCTTACCGGTAAATTCTTTGCGGCATCTCCCACAATGTAAGAGTTCCTTTGCAGGAAATAAATGGAATCAGGTGTCATGTTGATCCCAAACACATCGTTTATCCCATTTCGTTTTTCCAGACTTTGAACTTTTCCCGAAATCGTATTCACAATGGCAATACAGGAAGGGTTCAGTATCCACAACCTTTCTTTGGGATCTAAAGTAAGCTGGTTTACCTCATCATTTTGCAAACCGTTGAAAGAAGTAAACTCATTCAAAAGTTTCTTCGTTTTCAGATCGTAACTCCAAACACCGCTTGCTCTTGTCCCTATCCATAACTTGCGGCCCGGACTAATAGCCAGGCAGGTAATCTGATCTGTATTCTCGTGATTAAAGAGTTTGATCCTTTCCAATTCTTTTTGGAAAATTTGGTAGCGGTACAGCTGTTCATTTTCGGAAAAATAAACGGCATTGTCCAGGTAAACCATAGCAAGCGGAAAATACTCCCGCGTTTCATCCAGTTTGGTTTCTTCCGAAATCGAATAAATTCGTTTAAACGAAAAATCAGACAGCCTGTAGCAAAGTAAACTGGCATCCAAGGTTCCTATAAACAAGATCGAATCTCCTACCAACAGCGAATTCTGAAAGCGTTTATCAATGGATTGATGATTGGGATGCAGCATTTTTTTTACTGTCTTGTAATGCTTATCAATCCGGATCAGTCCGTTGGCACCGACCACCAGCATACTCCCGTCTTTCAGGTAATAGAATGATTTTGCATCCACCAAACCGTTCAGTTGAATGATTTCCGGGCCATTTCCAGCTATCCGTTTCAGGATCGTAACCGAACTACCGAGCAACTGGTACCCGCTTTTTCTGTCGGGCGAATACCGTACCGCGTGCAATTGGAGCTCTGTCCGTACTTTGGTTCCGTAAATCAGGGATTCATCGTGAACAAAAAGCCCCGCATTGGAGCTTGCAATGGCCAACTGGGAACCAAACTTGGTGATCTGGCAAGGCATTACCGCACTTCGCTCCGATTCTTCGTAGCGAACATATTCCTTTTTACTCGTATCAAACAACACGATTTCCTTATTCAGCAGACAAAGGTAAAGGTATCTCGAATCGCGCCATTGGATAGCCGAAATCTCCTGGTACTTTAAATCTTCAATGGAAATGGGGAAGGATTTGAACAATCCCTGATACTGGTCAAAGTAAAGCAGGCCGCCTTTCTTCAGCCCGATAAACAAATTGCCTTTACTATCCTGAACGGCACAGGACATTTCATTTCGATAGCTTGTGGTTAAACCGGGATTGATATCCGTTGTCCTTTTAAACCGGAATTGCTTCCACTTGTGATCTTTAATCCCGAAGCGGTAAAGCCCGTCCATTGCGTTGATCCAAAGTTTATCGGAATCCAGCTGATCTGCCAGAATGGTATTTAAACCGCTTACTTTTGAACCGGGACGATTGACAGAAAACACCTTCGTTCGCTTACTTCCAGGATCGAAAGAATACAGTTTCCCTTCGATGGAGGTGTACCAGATCGTTTTATTCCGTATGATTAAAGCGCTGATCCGGTTACTCCCGAAATGGGGAATATTGCGCTTGCTGTAGTTGGAAATATCGAATGTTTCCGTTTCAATTGCGATCAATCCTTTATTATAGGTAAAAGCCCAGATCGTTTTATATCCGTCAAAAACCACACCCTGGATATCATTGGAGGCAATGGAAGCGGAATCTGCCGGATCGTGTTTGAAGTGAATGAAACGCTGCCCGTCGAAACGCTCAATCCCCTTTGGTGTAGCGAGCCAGATAAATCCATTTTGATCGTATGCAACATCCCGGATCTCATTCGATATCAATCCGTTTTCTTTGGAATACTGTATCAGTCCCCTTTGAGCGAAAAGGGTGAAATTCAGCAATGAAAAAAGCAACCAAAATCTAAATTTCATGTCACCAATTTCGAAACTATATTTCAAATAGCGTCCGTTTGGGAGGAGAATATTATCAGAACATTTTTTGAATGGCATGAACTTTGAGAATATTCCCCCGTTAACACGATAAATTAAACCGTTTAATCAATAGAAGTCCAAACTTTTAAAGATGTCAAAAAAAATGCTGAATTTTAAATTGCTTTTCTCCATTTATGCGTAAAAACCTCATACTGTTATTCATACTTATCTGGGCCATTCCTTCCCAGGCATCACATATTGTGGGAGGTGAAATCTATTACGATTACCTGGGAGGAAATAATTACCGATTCTACATTGCACTTTACAGGGATTGCGCTTCAAACGGAGCTGTTTTTGATTCTCCGCTTCCATTAAGTGTTTTCACCGGAACCGGGATCCGGATTTCAGATGAAAATGTAGCTTTTCCCGGAAGTACAGTGCTTCCAATTGTATTCAACAATCCGTGTATTACAGCGCCAACCGGAATTTGCACCGAAAGAGCGATTTACACCGTTATACTGAATTTACCTCCATCGGTAAGCGGATATATTATCGCTTATCAGCGATGCTGCAGAGGTCCCAACATTACAAACCTGGTCAACCCGGATGATACGGGTTTAACCATCAAAGCAATTGTTCCTCCGGGAGGCCAAAATCATTACATCAATAGCTCTGCTCGTTTTGTCAATTATCCGCCATTGGTTATATGTAATAATGAAAACCTGAACTTTGATCACAGCGCCACAGATCCCGACGGAGACAGTTTATCTTATGAACTAGTAACACCCCATTCAGGTGCCAATTCACTCAATCCGGCACCCAATCCGATCCCCAATCCCCCCTACCCGAATGTGAATTGGGGAGGATCTTTCAATCAGGCTGTTCCGCTCGGAGCGGGATCCTCCACAACTATCAATCCGATTACAGGACAGTTGTTCGTTGATGCTAACAATCTTGGATTGTATGTGGTAGGAATTCGTGTGAATGAATGGAGAGACGGAGTCCTGATCAGTTATGTGACCCGCGATTTCCTTTTTCGCGTGGTGAACTGTAACGTACAGCTTTCTGCAATTGTGACGGAACAGGAAGATATGCCTAATTTCGTTTCTTACTGCCAGGGACTGAACTTTACATTCGATAATCAAAGTTTCGGAGCTTCCAGTTATTACTGGGATTTTGGTGTAACAACACTGACAACTGACAACAGTACGGCTTTTGAACCAACATACACTTATCCGCAGCCGGGAACTTATGAGGTGATGCTCGTAGCAAATCCCGGGTGGCCTTGTACGGACACAGCCTATATTCAACTCATTTTGGAAAACCCGTTTGATGTCGACTTCAGCTTTATCGATTCTACCTGCTTTATTGATAATACATTGGATTTTAACAGTCAGATTATCAATGGTCCTCCCAGTACTCAATTCAATTGGGATTTTGGTCCGAATGCAACTCCTGCAACATCCACTGCTGCTAACGTGAATAATGTAGCATTCAGTGCTTCAACAGGTAATGTGGTGAGATTAATCGGAACCTACAGCGTTTGCGCGGACACGATTTCAAAACCGATTTTCTTCTTTGACAAACCGGATCCGCAGGTTGGTTTCCAAACGAACCATGAATGCATCGGATATACGCAGACCTTTGCCAACAATTCCACAGGATCTACCACTTATTCCTGGGATTTTGGTGTTCCGGGGATTACAACGGATGTCAGCAATGCGGTTTCCCCTACTTATACTTTCCCGACGGAAGGAACCTTTCCCATTACTTTAATTGCCAGCAGCGGTCCGGCATGTACAGACACCATTGTTCAGAACATTACGATCTACGAACCTTTAAGCGTGTCTTTCACGCACAACGATTCACTTTGTGTCACCGGAAACAGCTTTAATTTTGTGGGAGATGTCAGCGGGCCTTCTATAACCGCATATTCCTGGGAGTTTGGAAGCCAGGCGACCCCATCTTCTGCCA
>CAMLDR010000210.1 GCA_946478775.1 uncultured Flavobacteriales bacterium | reverse complement strand
TTTGGTTCACCAATCAGATTTGTCGAACGTTAAATTAATGTTGAATATGAAGTAACCCCAAAGTAGCCCCTGACAGTAAACGTCAGGAACACTTCGGGATTATTTCATCAAAAAAGCTCCGATTCAATACGAGGTATTTGTTTACGGAGCGGTATTGTTAACCAAGTAATGAGTACCTAAGATCAGTCAGCTGACTGACACTCCTTATTAAAAACGAAAAAGTTATGCCAAGATCGGTAAATCACGTTGCTTCAAGAGCTCGCAGAAAGAACTTTATGAAGTTGGCCAAAGGATACTACGGCCGTAGAAAAAATGTTTGGACAGTAGCAAAAAATGCTATTGAAAAAGGATTAAACTATGCTTACGAAGGTCGTAAACAAAAGAAAAGAAATTTCCGTTCATTGTGGATCATGCGTATCAACGCAGGTGCACGTATTCACGGAATGAGCTATTCTCAATTCATGGGAGCTGTAAACAAAAGCGGTATCGAATTGAACCGTAAAGTTTTAGCTGACTTGGCAATGAACCACCCTGAGGCGTTCAAAGCTGTAGTTGACTCTGTGAAGAAATAAAAATCGAAAATACACTTTATCAATAGGAAAGGCCCGACATTTATCGTCGGGCCTTTTTTAATGCCATATTCTTCTGAAAAGCCTTATTTTAATAGTGATTATAACCCACACCATGACAAAACAACTATTCTTTTTAATCCTTCTCATTTTCTCATCAAACACCTCCTTTGGTCAACTGTCTAATCTCGTGAAATGTGACTCCATCACTTATCCGATTCACAAACAGAGTATGGGTCAGATTGCTTTCATGGGAAAAACCATTCCGATTGAAACTTTCCGGGAATCCGATTTTCTAAGCAGTTTTGAACTGAAAGAGAAAACCGATCTGAATATCCGGGTTTTTATGGGGAATTCATTGACGAATTACATTCATGCGCTTTCACCTCAATCCACAATAGATGAGTTGGTGAAAAATGGAAACTACCAATTTACATTTTGGGTGGATGGCAAAAAAATATACGAAGAGAATTTGAATCCCGGTGCGGGAAGTGCCGATAGCAAAAATCAAAGAACGGTTTTCCGGGTTCCATTGATCAGCTCATCAGATGAAGATTCATGGGGACGATTTTTGTGGAGCCGGTTTTTGGTATCCGGCGGTCAGGAAGCATTAACAAGCGGAACTCACGTGCTCAAAATAGAGATCAGGCCTTATTTGAAGCTAACGGAAGTTTTGGTTGGAGAACTCATTGCTGAAGGACAAATCAACGTGGTGATTCCTGAAGTAACAGTCAACGAAAAATTGGTCCGGATTCAGACAATCAAACCGATGAAAGATTGGGTGCAGTCCGGTGATAAAATCGATACTGCGAAAATAGAAATGCTGAATAAGAAGATTCTGACAAAAGAATACAAAGACATTACGAGTATCGTTGTGGTCAAAGATGGAAAACTCCTGCTGGAAGAATACTTTAACGAAGCTAAAAGAAGTACGCTTCACGATACACGATCTGTTGGAAAAACGTTTGCATCGACTTTAATGGGTATTGCTATTCGGGATGGATATATTCAAAATGAAGCCCAACGATTGAATGCGTTTTACGACCTGAAAAAGTATCAAAACTATTCACCGGCCAAGGATAGCATTCAACTCAAAGATTTAGTGACGATGAGTTCAGTTCTCACTGGTTTGGATATGGATCCGGAATCTCCGGGAGGGGAAGAAAAGATGTATCCGACTGCCAATTGGGTGGATTTCACATTGGATCTGCCTGTTGATGAAACTAAGATCCCGGAGAAAAGATGGGAATATTTTACGGCGGGAGTTGTTGTTTTGGGAGATGTTATTCATAAATCAGTCCCGAATGGCTTGGAGCACTATGCGGCTAAAAACTTATTTCAGCCACTTGGAATTACCAAATACAAATGGCAGTTCACCCCTCAAAAAGTAGCCAATACCGCTGGTGGTTTGCAGATGCGATCTTTGGATTTCGCTAAATACGGACAATTGTACCAAAATAAAGGGCTGTGGAACGGACAACAGGTTTTACCGAAAGAGTGGGTAGAGAAGAGTTTATCACATCAAATGCCCATAGCGAAAGATGAATTTTATGGCTACTTGTTCTGGAATAAGACTTACCAGGTAGAAGGGAAGGAATATGAAGTTTACTACTGCAGCGGAAATGGAGGAAATAAAATCATGGTATTTAAAGACCAGCCCCTGGTAATCATCATTACAGCAACCGCTTATAATAAACCGTATGGTCATTCGCAAGTAGATTCTATGATTCAGAATTATTTGATTCCGGCTATTGTGAAATAGTAACTAAGTTTAGAAGAAGTGTTTGATTGTTGAAATAGTCTGCTCTTCGTTATTGAAGATCTGTGCAACCCAAATCCCTTTTCCCCAGGTGTTCTTTCCTGAATGACTTTCCGGAAGTGCAAAACTCAATAAGGTGGCTGACCTGCTTTTTATCCGGGAAATCTTTTGTGTAAGAGATGCCGGATCACAGCGGATAATTAGTTCAATATGTGATTCCTGCACTTTTACGGATTCGAGCTTCAAACCATCAACAATCCGGTCTTTCCCCGGCTGACATAAGTATTCAATGTCTGCTGTCAGTTGCTCTTTGGCCTTCTCTGAAAGTCTTACACGACCGGATTTAGGTTCTTTTCCAATATACTCATCCGGAAATTCTTTCAAGAGATCAAAGTCCGTTCCCTGATCTTTTAAACGCATATAAAGATCTTTGGTTTTTTGCCAGTTTCCGTTCTTGTCCCAGGGGAGATGTGTTTCAAAAGTGGTCCATATAATATGGAATAATGGATCGGCCATTGGATTGGATTTTGCGCAATTCTGCGATATCGATCTGCCAGTTTATTTCTTCGTTTTTCAAAAAAAAAGTACAGTTCTTCATACGGCGTTAAGATATGAAAAATATGGATCCCGTACGTACGGGATTTACCCAGTGCTGTGAAGGGATTATTCGATAAATGGATATCAGGATTGGTTTCTATCACTGTTTTCATGGCTTGCATTTAATTACCATGGTAAGTGGTGGATAATCTTACACTTATCCCAGTCTGAAAAAATCGTTCATCGATTAAGTTGATCTTACTGCTTAATGAACTTCTTGGATGTAAGGAATTTGCTGTCTGTACTGTAAATGTTCAGGTAATAAATTCCGCTATTCAGAGCACTCAGATCCAATGTCGTGTCAGTGTGTTGGTTATCAAACTGCCTGATCAGTTTTCCTTCGGAAGAATAGATGCGGTATTGCACTTTTTCAGCTGTTCCGGCAGAATGAATATCCATCATTGAGATTACCGGGTTGGGTGAGATTTGAAGAGTTTCGGAGTTTGTTTCTTTAAGCCCTATTGGAGGAGTAATTGCAATCTCGATATTATCGTACATCAAACCGTCTCTATTGGTTTGATTTCCGTCGCTTGTGAATGTAAAACGCCAGTGGATAGTTGTCCCTGTGGGAATAGCCAGATAAGACCCTAAGTTCCCCAAATTGATGGAATGATGGGTCCAACCATTTGAGCTGCCGGATAGGGTGGGAGGAATAGTGCCATTCGGTCCGGAAAGATTCCAGTTTAAATAAGAACCATAAGTTGGGTCGTTCACGTTCAATAAGTTGATCCATGTAGTGCCATTGTCAGGAGAAAATTCAATTGTGCCATAATCGGTGAGTGTATCTGAATCTACATTGTAATCAAAACGGAGGCTGAAATTGGCCCAGTGAATTGAATTGGAAGGCTGAGTCGTTGTATAGGAGATGACAAATGCGGAAGCATTATTTACCGGGTAAGAATCAAGGGTATCTGTTACAATTGCTTTTAAAGAGTTGAAACCGTTAGTGAAATTTGTTTTTTGAGGCTCACCTATTTCCCAAACGTTGTCAGGGGTGTTTTCAATGGTGAATATTGACAGGGGGTTCTCACAAATTGTGTCTGATTCAAAGCAATAGTTAGTGCTCAGTATTTGACTTTCTGCGGAAAATCCCAAACAGAATAGAATGGATAGAGTTAGTAAAGTTGTCTTCATTTAGGTGTTTTTTTATTGGCTCAAGGTTGTTACTGTGCTTAAAGGTAAATGAATTGGTTGAGATTTATTTATTTTCCTTCAAAATAATCCGAGCAAACTTCCAGGTGCGGTTCACTGCCGGACTAAAATTAAAAACATACTGCATTTCACTGTTCAGCAGCTGGGGCGTTACGATTTGCTGAAAATCCGCTTCGTATTTATTATTGGGAATGCGTGCCAGTTCACTTACCTTTTCACTGCTTTGGTAATCAAAAACACTGACAGAAGAATGTTCCATTCCTCCCCAATCCGTCCAAATCTCGAATTTTAACGTGTCACCAATTGAAACTTCCAGTTCCACCACTTGTGATTCTCCTTCATAACTGGTTGCCACCAATTTCTGATTCACATAAATACGCATTTCGTCCAATCCGTCTGCATAAACAAGTTTTCCTGTCAGGAGAATAAGCAAAAAAAGAAATTGTTTCATGACTGCAGATTTTCTCCAAAAGATACGAAAAAACACCCTTTTTCACCTTTAAAAGAAAAAAAATAAAGGAATAGGTGTTCGTAAATCCTTTACGTGGTTGATAACTATCTTTGCTTTGTTGATTAATTATTAATCATTTTTAGATTTAAAAATAATCAAATGTGTAATTTTGAATCCGGAACGAATTTAAGAATTCCTTCCTGTTCGGAAATGATATGCAGCCGTAATTTATTTTAACTACGAGACATGAACGAACAACAACGCAGCATCGTACACATGGATTTAGACACCTTTTTCGTCTCCTGTGAACGTTTGGAAGACAGCCGCCTGAATGGCTTGCCAATCTTAATTGGCGGAGCATCCGACCGGGGAGTCGTAGCTAGTTGTAGTTATGAAGCCCGGAAATTTGGAATTCATTCTGCAATGCCCATGAAAATGGCAAGAGAACGCTGCCCGGAAGCAATTGTAATTAGTGGTAATTCGTCCAATTACACCAAATACTCGCGGATGGTCACCGATATTATCCAGGAAGCAGTTCCCGTGGTGGAAAAATCGTCTATCGATGAATTCTATATGGACCTTTCGGGAATGGACCGTTTTTTTGGATGCTACAAATACGCTGGTGAATTGCGGAATAAGATCATGAAAGAAACCGGATTGCCCATTTCTTTTGGAATGTCGGTCAACAAAACGGTTTCCAAAATTGCAACAGGAGAGGCCAAGCCCAATAACCAGATGAATATCATCGACGGGATGGAAAAGTTATTCCTGAATCCTTTGTCGGTACAGAAGATCCCCATGGTTGGACTGAAAACCTACCAAATGCTTTGCAACCTGGGGGTGAAACGTATCGGGACCATTCAGCAGATGCCGGTAGAAATGCTGGAAAGTGTGCTCGGACAAAACGGGATTGCGATTTGGAAAAAAGCACAGGGAATTGATAATAGCCCGGTGATTCAGTACAGCGAGCGCAAATCGATTTCCAGTGAGCGTACGTTTGAAAAAGATACGATTGATGTGGTGAGATTGAAAGCCATTGTTTTTGCACTGGCGGAAAACCTGGTGTTCCAGTTGCGGAAAGAGAAAAAGGTTTGCGCCTGTATTACGGTCAAGATCCGCTATTCGGATTTTCAAACCAAAACCCTGCAGCAGCGGATCCCTTATTCAGCAGCGGATCACGAGATCATTCCGATTGTAATGAACCTGTTTGAAAAATTGCATAACCGAAGATTGCTCGTGCGTTTGGTTGGGGTACGTATGAGTGAATTGGTCCATGGAAACTATCAAATGCGCTTGTTTGATGAGGGTTCACGCTTGGCAACTTTATATCATTCGATGGATGATATCCGGGAGCGTTTTGGTGAGCGGGCAATCCAGCGGGCAGTGGGCATGCAGGTGAAAAAAATCGGACATTTCAACCCTTTTCGGGGAGAAACCCCAAGGATAGTTGCAAACCGGATTGTCTAACATTTTTTACTAAAAAGAGAAAATGGGAACGGAATTATCGAATATCCGCAGCAAAGAGGTTTTGAATTACAAAGGGAAATACCCGAAAAAGAATAAGGTAGTGATCTGTCGCACTTGTCCGCCGGGGCAGGACAGGATCACTGCCACATGAAAGGAAAAGATGAAATAATGGAAGAAAAAACCTAACCACGCGATACCAATTGTTGCCCTCTGTTCACTAATAACTACCAACCACCGCCAACCGAACGCCTAACCGCGAATGAACAGGGGGAAACGATTGGAACCGGGTTCCCGGATGTCACGCTGCTGCCGGATTAAGAGAGAAGGTACAAGCGCCGTGGCATCCGGAATTTGGTTGTTAAGAAAAAGAGGCTTCGACTCCGCTGCGCCTATGCTAAAGCTACAGCGGAAGCATTCAGCCTCCTTTCATTAATCTTCGGTGACTGAGCGAAGTCGAAGTTACCACAACTAGTAATTAAAATGACAAATATTCATTCGTGCTACAGCTTAAAATACGGAATGGTAGTTCCGGAAGAACTCGTTCAGTGGGGAGCGAATGCGGGCTATGAGCGCATTGCATTGACAGACATCAATAATACTTCCGCCGTATTGAATTTTGTGCGTTACAGCCAGGAAAACGGACGGGTTCCGGTTGTTGGAGTTGATTTTCGAAATGGCATTTCGGGCTGTTATGTGGTTATCGCCAAAAATAACGAAGGGTTTTTCGAAATAAACAGTTTTCTGAGTAAACAC
>CAMLDR010000209.1 GCA_946478775.1 uncultured Flavobacteriales bacterium | reverse complement strand
AGCTCAACAAAGGAGTTGGTCAGCCATCCGAAACTTTGCAGAATTACGCATCTACATTGGAAGAAGCACGCGCCGATTTAGTCGGTTTATACTACATCATGGACCAGAAAATGGTCGATTTGGGACTGATCGAAACACTGGAAGTTGGAAAAGCTGAATACGACGGCTACATCCGCAACGGAATGATGACCCAGCTTCAGCGTTTGGAAATGGGACAGAATGTGGAAGAAGAACACATGCAGAACCGCCAGCTGGTGAGCGCATGGGTGTTCGAAAAAGGTCAGAAAGACAAAGTGATCGAGAAAATCGTCCGCAACGGAAAAACCTATTTCGATATCAAAGACTACAACAAACTGCGTACACTTTTCGGTGAATTACTGCGTGAAATCCAGCGCATCAAATCGGAAGGTGATTACAAAGCCGCGAAAGCATTGGTTGAAACTTACGGAGTGAAAGTAGACCAAAAAATACATGCGGAAGTTCTGAGACGTGTTAAACCCTTAAACATCGCTCCTTATAGCGGATTCGTTTACCCGGTCTTCGTTCCCGTTATGAATGATGAGGGAAAAATTAAGGATATCAAGCTGGAAAATAAACAAAGCTTTATTGAGCAGATGCTGTATTACGGGAAGAACCATAGTTTTTTGTATTAGCAAAAAAAAGATGAGTGAAAAAATCTAAAATAAATTCATTCGAAGACTTTTTGAATCATATCGAGGAAATCGAATTACTTGGTTATGAAATAAACCTTTTTAGAGGGCAATCTAATAACAAGCCATTATTACCATCCATATGTAGAGAAAACCAAAATATTGATACTACTCAAATTGAATTCAAGATGCTCGAAGATTTCAAAAGAAGATCTCCGCTATTGATTACCAGAAGTTTTGCTTCGGATTGGGAATGGCTAGTATATGCTCAACATTTTGGGCTTAAAACAAGATTATTAGACTGGACTAGTAACCCTTTAATTGCACTTTGGTTTGCATGTCAAGATCAATATTTAATAAACAATTCTTCTTACCTATATATACTTTCTTGCAACAGTGATATGCAAGTTGAGCTTTCAAAAAGCCTATCACCTTTTGAAAGCGGAATTACCAAGATCTTGAGACCAACTCTAAATAATGAGCGGATTATTGCACAATCGGGATGGTTCACAGCACATCCCTATTCTAAGTCCGCAGGTAAATTTGTAACGCTAGAGAATAACAAATTAATCAAGAGAAGCCTAAAAGAAATTGAGATTCCAAAGGAGTTAAAGAAAAAATTACTTATAAAACTATCTATGTTTGGCGTAAATAGCCGAACAGTTTTCCCAGATGTGAATGGTTTAAGCCTTCACTTAAATTGGAAATATTTAGTTGAAAAATAATATTCAACCGTGTTATTTAAATGAACCTAAGAAAAGCAACTCTTTCCGAAATTCCTGCCATCTGGAAAATCCTCCAGCAAGCTATTGAACGGAGAAAACAAGACGGCAGTGCGCAGTGGCAGGACGGTTATCCGAACGAACAAAGCATTCACAACGATTTGGCAAACGATTCCGCCTATGTACTTGCAGCGAACGATCAGATCATCGCTTATGCGGCCATTATTTTTGACGTGGAACCTGCTTACACCGATATTGTTGGTAACTGGCTGACGAATGAGGAATACTTGGTCGTTCACCGCGTTGCTACATCCAATGAGGTTACCGGAAAAGGAGTCGCCACGCAGTTGTTCAAACTGATCGAAGACATTGCATTGGATGCAGACGTTTACAGCATTAAAGTCGACACCAACTTTGACAATGTTCCCATGCTGAAGATTTTGGAGAAATTGGGCTATACTTATTGCGGAGAAGTGTTTTTCCGCGGATCGGCACGGAAAGGGTTTGAGAAAGTATTGCTGAGAAACAAGGAATCTAAAAAGTCTGAATTGATCAATAAATTGACAAAAGGGGAAGAATCCGGATTCATCGAGAATTTTGATTCTAACTCATTTTTGGACGAATTCCATCGAAAAACGATCAACTAAATGAACTTCAACATCCAACCCATCTTAGAAAACGAACAAATCATCCTCTACCCGCTTCAGGAAAGTGATTTTGAGGAATTGTATGCCGTAGCTTCCGATCCGAAGGTTTGGGAACAGCACCCGAATAAAGACCGCTGGAAACGAGAAGTCTTTCAAAATTTCTTCAACGGAGCCATGCAAAGCAAAGGAGCTTTCAAAATAGTAGACAAGTCCACCGGAAAAACGATAGGCTGCACACGTTATTACGATTACAAAGAAGAAGAAAACTTCATACTAATCGGCTATACCTTTTACGCTACTTCCTGCTGGGGAAAAGGAATCAACCCTCAGGTTAAGAAACTGATGCTGGATTATATCTTTCAATTCGTACCGAAAGTACAGTTCCATGTTGGAGCAACCAACCTGCGTTCCCAAATAGCTATTAGTCGCATTGGAGCAGAAAAGATCGGCGAAGAAGAAGTTGCTTATTTTGGAGAGATTCCGAAATTGAATTTTATTTATGAGATCAAAAAGGAGAATTAAAAAATGAAAAAAAATGCATTGATTATTTACCTGTTCGTGATAACCATCGTTCTTGTTTTGGTACCAATACAGCTGATATACGGCACAGGGCCCAAGATTATTGGAAGCATCGTTTTGGGAATTGGTTTGGCAAGTTGTGTAACTTCCCTGCTTCCATTTTTCGTTTCAAGGGATCTGTTTAGAAAAGCTGCATCTCATAATGTAAATCGGCGCCGATACAAACTAGCAGCAATCATCGTTTATATCTTCTGTTTCCCTGTGAAAATCTGGGCAATTTGTGTACTGATTTACCTACTTTATTATGGAGAACAACGGTGGCCGGGCTAATTATTGATATGAGAAAAAAACTAACGACTTGGTCGTTCCAATCCTGGCGAGTCTGCTAATAACTGCGATTCACTTCGCGCGTTTCTATTATAACATCAAAAAAATCAGTGATCCCTACTTAATCGAATTGGAAAGAAAATATCTGAACCTGGCCAACAATTCAATGCGTGATAATTTCCGGATTAATAATTGATTATCTTAACAGTATGAATTACCTCGGGCACATCTACTTTTCCAACAACGATCCGCAATTGGCAGTAGCCAACTTATTCGGTGATTTTGTAAAGGGAAAGAAATACCTGGAATACCCGGAGTATATTCAAAAAGGTGTGTTGCTACACCGCAAGATCGATGATTATATCGATCATCATTTTAAAGTCCTTGAATTGATCCATAAAATCCGTCCGCAGCTGCCCAAAGTTGCTCCAATTGCCATTGATATTTACTTCGATCATCTATTAGCAAGGAACTGGGAACAGTATCATTCGACCAACCTTCAAGACTATCTGCAAGATTTTTATTCTAACATTGATTTAAGAAATGAACCTTATCCGGATGATTTCAAGCACTTTGTGAATTTATTGATTGAACGGAACTGGATCAGTTATTATCATACCCCAGAAGGACTCTACAGAATGTGCCAGGGAGTCAGCAGAAAACTTTCATTTGAGAACGCGCTAACGAGCGGACATACAGTGTTTCAGCACTTTGAGAACGAAATTACTAGTTGCTTCCATGAATATATGCGAGATGCAAATGAATATTTAATGGTCCGTATTTAGTCTTTTTTGTCGTAATTTGTTCGTAAGTTTGATCATTATGCCGCATACCAAACCGGGAATTTTCTGTCTTTTCTTTCTAATCGGATGCCTGATTACGGCGTCCTGTTCGTCGGAAAAAATAGATTCAAGAAAGAAGCCGCTGGATACACACAACTTCGATTTACCCGGGATTTACAAACGCGGAAGCCTGGTTGTCCTGGCAGAAAACAGTTCCACATCCTTCTTTATTTACAAAGGCAAAAAAATGGGTTTCGAATACGAGATCCTGAAAGAATTTGCAGAAGAATTGGGAGTAAGTCTGGAAGTAAAAATAGTGAACAACCTGGATGAGATCAACGATATGCTGAATCGCGGAGAAGGCGACATTGCAGCCTGCAATTATACCGTTACCCGTGAAAGAAGGTCCGAGATCAACTTCTCTACTCCTTTCCTTCAAACCAACCAGGTACTCATTCAACGAAAATTAACTCCGGAAACGAAAGATCAAAAAGTCACTTTTATTACAGATCCAATCCAATTGGGAAGCAAGAAAGTCGTAGTTTGGGAGCGTTCCAGTTATTATACGCGCTTGATCCATTTGCAGGACGAGATCGGTGATACGATCATGATCCGCCCCACTCAGGCACAGGAAGGTGTGGAGGAATTGATCGAACAGGTTTCTACCGGAGTAATCGATTACACCGTTGCAGAGAAGAACGTAGCAGATATCAATGAACGTTTTTACGACAATCTCGACGTCAGTCTTCCCATCTCATTTAAACAGAATATTGCATTCGGACTCAATAAAAAATCACCTATCCTGCAAAAACGACTCAATATCTGGTTATCCAAATTCATGAATCGCGAGGCATTCTCTTACATCAAGCGCAAATACTTCGAACAGATCAACAGCTCATTGGGCGGAGAAAGCAATTTCAAGTCCCGAAGAGGGAATATATCTCCCTTTGATGCCATTTTGAAAGCAGAAGGAGTAAAACACAATATTGACTGGCGTTTGGTTGCAGCCCTGATTTACCACGAAAGCAAGTTCAACCCGAATGCACGCGCATTTGGTGGCGCATACGGGTTAATGCAGTTCATGCCGGGAACAGGTCCGAAATTCGGTGTCTACCCTACTTCTCCGCCGGAAGTTCAAATCCAGGGAGGCTATAAATATTTAAGCCGGATCACCAAACTCTGGACAGGAATTAAGGACGAAGAAGAACGCAACAAGTTTATCCTTGCAAGCTACAATGCCGGTGCCGGACATATCCTGGATGCACAGCGTCTGGCAGAAAAGAAAGGACTGAATCCGCACATTTGGGATGATAATGTAGAAACCATGGTGATGAATCTGGGGAAACATACCTATTACACAGACGAAGTGGTTAAAAGTGGCGCTTTCAGAGGAAATATCTGTATTCGTTATGTTCGCGGCATTACTTCCCGCTACGAAACATACAAAACATTAGTCAAGCGCTGATTCATTGACAAATCGTACCTTTGCGTATGCAACAATTGATCGTCATTGAAGGCCCAACTGCCAGCGGAAAAACGGCACTTGCCGTAGCTTTGGCAAAAGCCCTGAATACCGTTGTACTTTCTGCAGATTCCAGGCAATTCTATAAAGAGTTATCCATCGGTACCGCTAAACCCAGTTTAGACGAATTGGACGGCATTCCGCATTACTTCATTGATTCGCATGCTATTTCAGATCCCGTGAGTGCTTCCCGCTACGAAACGGAAGCCATGGAATTGATCCGGGGAGAACTCGCAAACTATCCGAAACTAATACTTGTTGGTGGCTCCGGAATGTTTATTGATGCTTTGTGCATCGGGCTGGATCCTATTCCGGCAGATCGGGCAATGCAGGAATTGCTTACGAAAGAACTCCATGACAAAGGAATCGAACCCTTATTGGAGGAACTAAAAAAAACAGATCCGGAATTCTACGAGCAAGTCGACAAACAAAATCCCATGCGCGTTCTACGGGCTTTGGAGGTTATTCGTTTAACGAATATACCTTTTAGTTCCTGGAGAAAAAACGAACTTCCGAAACGACCGTTTGAAGTGATTCGTTTTGTGATCGATCATCCGCGAGCCATGTTATACGACCGGATTAATCAACGAGTCGACTTAATGATCCAAAACGGGCTCATCGAAGAAGTAAAAAGTGTTTCGCAATACCGGAACTTAACAGCGCTGCAAACGGTTGGCTATAAAGAAGTTTTCGATTACCTGGACGGGAATTGGGATTTGGAAACATGCATGGATAAGATCAAGCAGCATACACGCAATTATGCCAAAAGGCAGTTAACCTGGTTCAAAAGACATCCGGATGCAATTTGGCTGGATGCAAAACCGACCAATGAATTGTGTAAGGAAATACTACAAATCGTTCAAAGTTAATATCTTGCAATCTTGGAATGATATTTGAAAATGAGTTTGAAAACTAACGAAGATGAACATTCAATTTAATCAGGTTATGCCCTTCCCGCTTTCATCCATATCCCATGGACCTGACAGCATTTGGGGAAACAGCGCACAGCTTGAATCCGGCAAAAAAATCCTTCTGAATGCATCTTCCGGGAAAGGAAAATCTACTTTCTCCATGACCGTATTCGGGATCCGGAAAGATTATGATGGAACCATTCTGTATGACAACCGGGATATAAAGACCTTTTCAGTAGATGAATGGGTGGAGATTCGTCAGCGCAGGATTTCAACGGTTTTCCAGGATTTACAGCTTTTCCACAAGTTAAGTGTTGCCGAAAACCTGCTGCTCAAAAACCAATTAACGGATTTCAAAACAGAAGCCGAAATCAAAGCTATGCTTGCCGAATTGGAAATCGATCACAAGTGGAATGATCCCTGTGGTTTGTTATCCATGGGTCAGCAGCAGCGTGTAGCCATTGTTCGTTCGCTTTGTCAACCTTTCAACTGGCTTGTTCTGGACGAACCTTTTTCCCATTTGGACGAACGGAACAGTTTACGCTGTCTTTCCATGATAGACGCAGAAAGCAACAGGCAGCAAGCAGGATTTGTTCTCACCTCTTTGGATGATGACAACCGCTTCACTTACGATTACGAATTAAAGCTCTGAGTTATGCTGCGCAAATTATTATTTCAACACCAGG
>CAMLDR010000208.1 GCA_946478775.1 uncultured Flavobacteriales bacterium | reverse complement strand
GAGTCCGACTTGTTTATACTTCCACATGTTTTGAATTAGTTTTGTAGCGCATTCTAAAGATAGAATTATTTTGTTACAGTTGCCTAAATACATACAAAATTTCGCTGAAGTGCTTTTTTTTTTCGATTAACAATGAATAGTTGACTTTTTTTAAACCCTAATCATAAGTTATTTAACATTTCATTAGTGGTTTTATCTAAATCATAGCGTTCTTTCCATCCCCAGTTTTCACGGGCAGATGAATCGTCAATGGAAGCAGGCCAGGAATCAGCAATGGCTTGTCTGAAATCAGGCTCGTAATTAATTGTAAAAGAAGGGATTACTTTTTTTATGCTTTCAAAAATCTCTTTCGGGGTGAAGCTTAAAGCGGAGAGGTTGTAACTTGAACGAATCCTTACCTTTTCAGCCGGAGCCTCCATTAATTCGATTGTTGCACGGATAGCATCGTCCATAAACATCATTGGAAGTGCGGTATCTTCTTTTAGAAAACAGGTAAAATGTTCTCCCGCTTTCGCTTTGTAATAGATATCCACCGCATAATCCGTGGTGCCACCTCCCGGAAGGCTTTTGTAAGAAATCAATCCCGGGTAACGAATGCTGCGAACATCTACACCAAATTTATTAAAGTAGTATTCACACCATCTTTCACCGGCTTGTTTCGAAATTCCGTAAACTGTGCTCGGTTCCATTACCGTATATTGCGGTGTATGGTTTCTTGGAGTGGTTGGTCCGAAAACAGCAATGGATGAAGGCCAGAATATTTTTGAAATATGTCCTTCTTTCGCCAGGTCCAAAATGATGAAAAGGCTTTCCATATTCAACTTCCAGGCAAAATCCGGATTTTTTTCTGCAGTGGCAGAAAGCAAGGCTGCAAGTAGGTAAACATCTGAAAACTGCTGCTCTATTATATATGAGCGAACCAAGTCTTTATTCAAGGCATCCAATTTGATATAAGGTCCGTTCGAAAGGTTATCGGGACATTCATCTTTTAAATCGGCAGCGACAACGTTTTGGGCACCAAATTTTTCTCTCAGTGCAAGTACCAGTTCAGTACCAATTTGTCCGCAGGAACCTAAAACCAGGATTTTTTTCATGGGATGCGATTTGAGCGCAAATATACTTTTTTTTCGAAGCAATGAAAGTTTTCACTTTCGCTTAAAAACTGACATTTCTCATTTTTTAGTTCCCTTTTTGTCGGTATTTTTGTTTAACTTTCAGATACTATGTGGTTGGAATTGATGATAAAACTCATGTGGATGCTTATTCGAAAACCCGAGTGAGAGGAGGTGCTTTTTATTATCGAATTGTTAAAAAATAATTAAATATACATGCCTTTTTATTATCAATTGGGGAGAATTCCTCCTAAAAGACATACGCAATTCCGGAAAGAATCCGGTGATTTATACTACGAACAACTCTTCGGAACGGAAGGATTTCATGGGTTTTCTTCGTTGTTATATCATGTGCATCGACCAACCATGGTGAAATCGGTTAAAGAACTGAAAGATCTGACACCGGTACCGGCAGTGAATAAGAACATTACTTCACGTATGCTGAAGGGATACAATGTCACTCCGAAAGACGATTTCCTCGACTCCCGTGAAGTGGTTCTGTTTAATAATGACCTGAATATTGCACTTGCAGCTCCGAAGAAGTCAATGCAGACCTACTTCTATAAAAATGCGGATGCAGATGAAGTTATTTTCATCCATGAAGGAAGCGGAAAGCTAAGAACGATGCTCGGGAATATTCCGTTCAGTTACGGGGATTACCTGGTTGTTCCGCGTGGAATGATTTACCAGATGGAATTTGAGACAGAGAAGAACCGATTGTTTATCGTAGAATCCTTTTCTCCGGTCTATACACCTAAAAATTACCGCAACAAGTTCGGGCAGTTACTGGAACATTCCCCTTTCTGTGAACGCGATTTCAGAGGACCAACCGAATTGGAAACGCACGATGAATTGGGTACATTCACCCTGAAGATCAAAAAGGAAAATATGTTGCATGAATTGGAATATGCTTCACATCCTTTTGATGTAGTTGGCTGGGACGGGTACAATTTCCCGTATGCCTTTTCAATCCATGATTTTGAACCGATCACGGGCCGGGTACATCAGCCGCCGCCGGTGCACCAAACTTTCGAAGCGCACAACTTCGTAATTTGTTCCTTTGTCCCAAGAATGTACGATTACCATCCGCTTTCTATTCCGGCACCATACAACCACAGTAACATTGATTCGGATGAGTTGCTTTATTATGTGGATGGGGACTTTATGAGCAGAAATCACGTAGAGAAAGGATATATTTCCCTGCATCCCGGAGGAATCCCACACGGACCGCATCCGGGTGCTTACGAAAGAAGTATCGGACAAACAGAAACGAAAGAGCTTGCCGTGATGGTAGATACTTTCCGACCATTAAAATTAACGCAGGCAGCAGTTGATATGGAAGATGATTCTTATGCAACGAGCTGGCTTTAAATAATTACTAATTACGAATGCTGAATTCCAAATTGAAAAGGACTTCAGTACTTCATAATTCATCATTAAAAAATTGATAATTAAAGAAATATGAGTAACGAAATAAAGAACGTAGAATACGGATTAGATAAAATTTTCGAAGGAGCGCAAGACTTTTTGCCTTTGTTGGGAACGGATTATGTGGAGTTTTATGTGGGAAATGCAAAACAGGCCGCCCATTTTTATAAAACAGCATTTGGTTTCCAGGATTTAGCATACGCAGGTTTGGAAACAGGGGTGAAAGATCGTGCATCATACGTATTGAAGCAAGACAAAATCAGAATCGTATTAACAACAGCATTGAAGAGTGATTCACCGATCGGGGAACACGTTAAAAAGCATGGTGACGGCGTAAAAGTGATTGCACTTTGGGTAGAAGATGCCAGAAAATCTTACGAAGAAACAACCAAAAGAGGTGCGAAGTCCTTTTTTGAGCCGATGGTTGAATCGGATGAAAACGGAGAAGTTGTTCGTTCCGGAATTTATGGAGCTTATGGCGAAACGGTTTTTGTATTCGTTGAGCGCAAGAATTACACAGGTATTTTTATGCCGGGTTACGTGGAGTACAAGTCAGCTTACAATCCGGCTCCGGTTGGATTGAAGTTCATTGATCACATGGTTGGAAATACCGGGTGGAATAGAATGAATGAAGCGGTAAAATGGTTTGAGGATGTCATGGGATTTGTCAATTTCTTATCGTTTGACGATAAACAAATCACCACAGAATATTCCGCTTTGATGTCGAAAGTAATGTCGAACGGAAACGGACGCATCAAATTCCCGATCAACGAACCTGCAGAAGGCAAAAAACGTTCTCAAATCGAAGAATACATTGATTTTTACGAAGGTGAAGGAGTTCAGCATATCGCGGTTGCTACAGACGATATTATCACGACAGTGGCTGATATGCGTTCCCGTGGAATTGAATTCTTATCCACACCTCCGCAGGCTTACTACGATGCGATCCCGGAGCGTTTGAAAGATCACATGTCGAAGTTCAAAGAAGACATCAACGAATTACAGAAGCTTGGAATTATGATCGATGCGGATGAGGAAGGTTACTTATTGCAAATCTTCACCAAGCCTGTAGAAGACCGACCAACCGTTTTCTTCGAGGTCATTCAGCGAATGGGAGCAAAAGGATTCGGAGCAGGAAACTTCAAAGCCTTGTTTGAATCCATTGAAAGAGAACAGGAGAAAAGAGGGACGCTTTAAAATAAAAGACCACAACATTCAATCATTGAATGATAAAAACAAGTAGGGACGCGATGCATCGCGTCCCTACTTGTTTTGTATAGTTTGATTAAAGAAACTCTTTAATCAATCCAAGCTTTTCCTTCGGGACAAAAAGCGTATCGTCGCTTCCCCATTTTTCTTTCGGAGTATCGTTTAACGGAGTCAGTTTTCCGTTATTCAATTTGTAGGTGTCGTAATCCAAGGCCTGAAAGAAAGCGAGTACTTCTTCGAAATTCTGATCCCAGCATTCTGCCTGGATCAATGGTTTCTTAGTTGCGAAAATCTCTTTCATATCCTGAAAAACAATCCATTCGTATCCTTCAATATCGCATTTGATGTAGTCAATCCGTTCCAGATCTGCAAAAACCTCGCTTCCTTTTTTCAGAGAAGCTGCAAAGGTGTTTTTCTCATCGGCCTTTTCGTTCTCACCGTACAGAATAGATGGAAGACCTGTTCTCAAATACCCCAGCTCTCTTACAGCCTGCGGGATTCCCAGTACAATTTCGTCTACATTTTCTGCCCCAAGTGCGAAACCACAGATCGTGCTGTTAGTTGCCCAGGAAAGTTGTTTGGTTAATTGGTTACGGAAGGGTGTAACCGGCTCCACGCTGAATACTTTACCGGTTGGACCGGCAGATTTGCAGAATGTATTGGAGAAGTAACCCAGGTTAGCACCTATATCAATGACAACATAGCCTGGCTTTACCAATTTCCTGACGAAATAATGCCATTTGAAAGTGGGTTTATTCTTAAGAACTCCGCTGTTGAATGCTAAAAAAAAGGACTTTCTCAGAACAGCTAAATAACCATTGATACCTAATGTTCGATAGAGTAGTTTCTTTATAGCTTGCATCGTTCGTTTTTAAATTAAATAGTATTTGATTCGATCATTCGGCCTATCCGATCATGACACCTTTTCTTCCTAATTTAGGAATGGTAGTCATATTCTTTTCGTTAATTGTTTCCGGCAGGAAAATGAAGCGTTTATCGTACATGATATCTTCCACCCAAAAAGAAACCCAATATTCATTCGTGAAGCCAAAAACTTCTTCCATGATAGGTTCTATTTTGGCAGCTTCGTCGGGCAAAAGAACCTCCAGCGAATGACGTAAAGTAGAAGTTTTCACTTTCTCCCCGGTATTCACATCTTCGCCATAACCGCGGCTGGTGATGATGATTCCTTCCATGATATCTTCACGTAAATTCAGTAGGTATACATAGTGCTGTGTTCCTCCCTCTTCATTGGTTTCCGGAATAACAACAACTTTTACATTTTCAACAACAGGGCCTTTCAATTCTTCGCGCATTGTTTTTTAATCTTTTGGATTGCAAAGTTACTAAAAAGCGATGGTTTTCGAAGACTTCCGGATTGATTCCTTATTTCTGCCTGAATTCATAAATGTCAAAAATTTCTTCGATGTGGTATTTCTTTACCTGGGCGAACTCCGCATTTAATGTATTCAGGATTTGGTTGTTCGGGGCCGAGAAATTACTTGCGGCATCCACCAGTACAATGCGTTTTGCAGACTTGTAATCCAAACCTTCCAGGCTGTTGATGCAGTAGAGAGATCGCTGACTCAGTTTCTTTTTCATCAATTCCGGGTCGGATAGCCGGAATAGTGAACGGTCATAATAGTAAATGAAATTCAGTGAAAAATGAACCGGTGCGACCAAAACCAAGGTGTTGTTGTTTTCCAATTTTTTAACCAGCTGAACAGTTTCTTTTACTTCGCGCTTGTTCGTTTTATTCGGTTTCACGGTTACAAGGAAGAGCAGACAGATGAATCCTGGGATTAAAAGGCGCAATGGTTTTTTTTGAAGAATGAAATCGGTGGAAATAGCCACAGCCAGGCAAAAACCAATGGAAACGAACATCAGGTAGCGATCCAGGAACATGGGAATCCAAAACGAGATCACGAACATAAACAGGAATGGAAGATAGAACCAGGAGTTTATCAGCCGTGTTGCCAGGCGATTGGGATTTTGTTTGCGTTTTACGATTAAGAGCGTTAAACCAATGCCCATTCCTGCAAGTGTAAATACGGCTGTAACAGGAGCATTGCTAAACGCACGAAGCATTTCATAAAGGGCATTGATCCCGCTTGGCGGATTGACCCAGGTTCCTCCGGCAGCACTTGAAAAGCGATTCAAAATCAGCCAGAGATATGGCGAATATGCAAGCAGTATGATCCCTGCAAAAAGGAGGAGGAAGCGGTAAAATTCCTTGAGAAGTTCTCGTTGAAAGAGTAGGAAGAAAAATTGAATGAACAGGATGAAAAATCCAAAAAAATGTGTGTATATCAGTAGTGTGTTTGCCAGGAAGAACCAAAATAATGACCACTTGGTTCGGGTTTTTGAATGAATGATCTCCAGGTAATAAAACATGGAAACGGAAACAAGAAAACCCATTAGCGCATAAGCTCTTGCTTCATGTGCATACAGGACCTGATAGGTGGAGAAAGTGAAAATGACGGATGCAATAACAGCGACCCGCAGGTTGAAAAACTTTAATCCGATCCGGTAAATAAAAAGCACGGTGAAAGCGCTGAAGATGAGGGAAGGGACCCGCACTGAAAATTCAGAAATTCCAAAAAATTGAATCCAATAGTGCAACAGTAAAAAATGCAGCGGCGGATTGTTCTCTTTCTGAAAAATCCCCAACAAACTTTCCAATGACTGCTGTGAATGATACACGCTGAACGGTTCATCTCCGCCCAGGGAATTGGATCCAAGGAAAAGCCCTTTTAGAACAAATCCCAGCAGAATAAAAAAGACCGGAAGGTAATATTTGATGTAGCTGCTGCGATCTCTCATCAGTCCATTGCTTATTTGATTGCGGACGTGAAATTAATCATTTGTTTATTGCTGCTGCTTCTCTAGCCATTCGGATGTATTCGAATAAATCGGATGGATGCCCGATTTTTTCCCGGTTTGCTTTCGTGTTGGCAGATTTAAGGATGTCTTTTTCAATATTCGGAGCTCGAATATGACCTGTTCGCACGATCACCAATTGTTCGTCCGGAATAGCAAT
>CAMLDR010000207.1 GCA_946478775.1 uncultured Flavobacteriales bacterium | reverse complement strand
CTTACGACAACACCCAGGAACCGACATTGAATCCCTGGTATGTGAACTACTACACACCGGCTCCGAGAAAGCAAATCGTTGACCGCTATATTCCGGAATACAATTTTGACGGGGAAACCATCCATGGAGAAATTACCGATGCAACAACAGGTGAACCTCTGGCTTTTGCAAAAATCTCGATGAACAACAATCCGCTGAACAGTTTCACAACAGACGCTGCCGGACATTTCACCTTTGCTGTTCCACGGGGCGAACGCAGTTATACCATTACTTATCTGGGATATCGTTCGCAATACGTCAACATCAATGCGCCTTATATCAAAACACAATTGTACCCGGAAGCAGTGGCGATGGAAACATTGAACTATCAGATGAGAGGAAGCAGAGGAGATGCAGAAGCTGACTATTTCGAGAAAAGCCTAGATGAAGTTATGATTACTGAACATACAAAATCTAAACGCATGGTCTCTGATGTTCAAAAGAGTATCACAAAACTAGACAAAAAGCAACTGGAACGCATCCCAAGCGTAGGAGCTAATAAGGATGTTGCTGGTGTTTTATCAGTAACTCCCGGAGTAATTGCCATCCAGGAAGAAAAAGACCTGCGCATGGAGTTCCAGATCGAAACTCCGTTCTCCGTTCCTTCGGACGATGCAGATCACCGAGTGGCCATTGCAACCTATAATATGAAAGCGGATTACGAATATCACGCCGTTCCCAAACTAGACGAATCGGTTTATTTGGTGGCACAAATCTCGGGTTGGGAAAAACTGAATTTATTGAACGGAGAATCTAATTTGTATTTCGACGGGACCTACATTGGTAAAAGCTACATCGATGTGAACTCTTCGAAAGATACTTTGAGTTTCTCCTTAGGAAAAGACAAAAAATTGGTTGTTCAAAGAAAGCGCAGTGAGGAAATGAGTAAAACCCGTTTGCTTGGAAATCGCTACAAATATGAGGTGACCTGGGATTTCACCATCCGGAACAACGGAGGGGCTTCCATTCCGATCATCGTGAAAGACCACTTCCCTATCTCGATCAATGACGACATCAAGGTGAAACGAGGAACGTTTGACGGCGCCGTTCTGGATGAAAAAACCGGGATTTTGACCTGGAAATTTACCACTAACAAAGGCGAAACAAAACAATTCAAATTTGATTACCAGGTTGATTACGGGAAAACCCAACCCGTTTATTTAGAGTGATCTTTATGGAATCGCCAAAATTCTTCATCAGTACTATCTAACAACATTATTTGAATATGAAAAATTTAATCCCGATTCTGCTCCTTCTTCCCGTCTTTGGTTGGAGTCAGAAAGAAACCAAAGCGGAAGCAGCTATCCAAAAAGTGACCGTTTTCAAGGAAGGCGCACAGGTGGAACATTCCAAAGAATTGAATTTGAGCACGGGTAAGCAAGTCGTTGTTTTCCAGAAAATGACCGATTTCTTAGATCCGAGTTCGATCCAGTTAAAATGTTCCGAATTTGCAACGATCCTGAGCATACGCACCCGCAAGAACTTTGATGATAAAACCATTGCCGAAACCGAGTTGAACGAAAAAAACGACCGCAAGAAGGTATTGGAAAAACAGGAACGTGCTTTGCGCGATGAGTACAAAGTATTGCTTCTGGACGAACAGCTTTTACTGAAAAACAATAGCCTGAGTAGCCAGCAGCAGGCCATGAAAGTTACTGAATTGAAAGAAGCTTCCACTTTTTTTCATGCGAAATATTCGGAGATCAACACGCGCAAATCGCAATTGGATTCAGAGATTGAAACTGTTGTACGTAAGATCAACACCATCGAACAGGAAATCAATACACGCAAAGGTCTGCCGGTGGTGAACTACACGGAAGTAGAAGTAGAGTTGAATGTAGAAAAAGCCGGAACCGTGAATTTCGATTTCACTTACATCACCCACAAAGCATCCTGGAAACCGTATTACGATATGCGAAGCAACGGGGTCGGCGCTCCGGTTTTACTGGAAGCAAAAGGACTCGTTACTCAAAGCACCGGGATTGATTGGAAAAACGTGAAATTGGTCCTTTCCACGAACGATCCTTACGACAACACCCAGGAACCGACATTGAATCCCTGGTATGTGAACTACTACACTCCCGCTCCGAAAAAGCAAATCGTTGATCGTTATATTCCTGAATACAATTTTGACGGAGAAACCATTCACGGAGAAGTAACCGATGCCACTTCCGGCGAACCATTGGCTTTTGCAAAGATCTCGATGAACAACAATCCGCTGAACAGTTTCACAACCGATGCTTCCGGACATTTCACCTTCTCTGTTCCGAGAGGTGAGCGCAGTTATACTATTTCTTATTTGGGCTACCGTGCGCAATACGTGAATATCAATGCACCTTATATCAAAACCCAGCTTTATCCGGAAGCAGTTGCAATGGAGACACTGAAGGACAGTTACACGCGCGAGGAAAGCGCAGTTTATTCCGCAGAACCGACTGTTAATGGTTATGGTGAATTAAGCGAAGTTGAATTAACAGCCGGTGTTTCTGCCGAACGGAAATTGCGTTCAAAAGGTAAAAAATTCGATACAAAAACGAACACTCAATCGGATTATGACGATGCTACGACAGCAGGAAAATACGATGCATCTATTGCCAACCAGGTAGAAAAAGACCTGCGTATGGAATTCCAGATCGAAACTCCGTTCTCTGTTCCTTCGGATGATGCAGATCACCGAGTGGCCATTGCTACTTATCAGATGAAAGCGGATTACGAATACCACGCCGTTCCGAAACTGGACGAATCGGTTTATTTGGTGGCGCAAATCTCAGGCTGGGAAAAACTGAATTTACTGAATGGAGAATCCAACCTCTACTTCGACGGAACGTACATAGGTAAAAGCTACATCGATGTGAACTCCTCCAAAGATACTTTGAGCTTCTCTTTAGGAAAAGACAAGAAGCTGGTTGTTCAGAGAAAGCGCAGTGAGGAAATGAGCAAGACCCGTTTGCTAGGAAACCGCTACAAATATGAGGTGACCTGGGATTTCACCATCCGGAATAACGGCGGGGCTTCCATTCCAATTATCGTGAAAGACCACTTCCCTATTTCGATCAATGACGACATCAAGGTAAAACAGGGAACTTATGCAGGTGCCGTTTTGGATGAGAAAACAGGAATCTTAACCTGGAAATTCACTACTAACAAAGGCGAAACAAAACAATTCAAATTTGATTACCAGGTTGATTACGGGAAAACACAACCGGTTTACCTGGAGTAAACAGCACTTTATAAAAATTCAAAAGCATCCGTCAGTGACGGATGCTTTTACCTGATTATGAAGAAAAATTACTATTGCCCATCAACTGTCTAATCAACTTCTGAAAGAAATTAAAAACAGTAAATGTGGCAATAAAATATGCTGTTACATGAAAATACTCCTAGGAACTTAGTAGTAAGCTATAGATCTGTTGTAATATTAGTGTTTCAGCCCTACGAAGATAAAAAAGGAACTTATTATTTTCAAGGTCGCCCTACTAAATTACCGGAATATGTGATAAGTGGTTAATTTTCAATTCTAAACGGTATAATTTGACTCCAGGTAGCCGAAATGTTCCCAGAAATCGGGATAACTTTTAGAAACAGAGCCGGCATTTGAAAGAATGGTCTCCCCGTTTGCAATACTTCCGGCAATTCCTAAACACATAGCAATCCGATGATCGTGATGAGAATCTACCGCTGCTCCATACAATTTTCCTGTACCATGAATGTTCATCAGATCATTTTCGATGTCAATTCGCAATCCCATTTTCTGAAATTCGGTTTGCAGGGCTATTCCCCTGTTACTTTCTTTGTGAATCAATCTCCGGGCACCTTTAATCGAAGAAGTACCTTTGCATTTTGCAGCCAAAACAACCAAAGCCGGAAATAAATCAGGGCAGTCGGTTGCGTCAAATTCGAAAGCTTCCAATTCCGAACCATCCACACGGATCCCCTCTTCTCCGAAGGTGATCTTGCAGCCGGCACTCATTAAGGCTTTCAACAAGGCTTTATCTGCCTGCAAGCTGTTCAGACTTAATCCCGAAATCGAGATCGAATGACCTAAGGCTGCTGCTACAAGCCAATAACTGGCAGAACTCCAATCCGACTCAATGGAATAATCCGCTGCTTTATAAACCTGGTTCCCCGGAATAGTAAAAACAGCCCCTTCATTTTCAATGCTTATTCCAAATTGCTTTAAAGTACTGATCGTCATTTGAATATACGGCCCCGATCTCATATCTGATACCGTCAGGCAACTCGGTTCTTTACTTCGGGGAAGTGCCAGCAACAAACCTGAAATGAACTGGGAACTCAATGAACCGTCGACTGCTGTATTCGTTCCTTTTAACGGACCGTGTACTTCGATCGGCAAAAATCCTTTGTTTGTAGCGACTTTACAGTCAAACTCAGGAAGCACCTCGTCAAAGAAATGCATAGGCCGTGATGGTAAGCTTCCTTCGCCCGTTAAAACTACTTTTTGATCAAAAGAAGCGGCAACACAAGTCAGCAGGCGCAAACCCAAACCTGATTCACCGGCAGATAATTCGAGGTTTTTCGGAAGGTTTTTGATTCCGGTGATGGAAACAGAATGAGCAACAGAATGAGAAACAGAATGAGAATGAGAGTGAGAATGAGAATGAAGGATTGCTCCCATTTGTTGAACTGCTTGCAGCATTGCCTGTTCATCATCACTTTTTCCAATTCCGGTCAGGCGCGAAGTTCCATCCCCCAAAGCAGCACATAAAATTGCTCTTTGAGAATCACTTTTTGATGCAGGAATAACAATCTTACCTGAAATCAAACCCGGACGGATTAATTTCTTCATTGCGCGTCTTTATCCGAAGCGTTATTCATCACTCTTATCTGGTGGCGAATCGATTCCTGGTGAATGGCATCCATTACCTGGCGTACAAAACGATCGCTCAATCGGTATTCGGAAGCGCGATTCAATCTTGCCGAAATGATTTTTTTCCAGTGCTCGGGCTGCAGGATCGTGATGTTGTGCTCTTTTTTAAAAAGCCCCAGGTCCTCACTCAATTGCATTCTTGCGGTCAAAATATCAAACAACCGATCATCCAGATCACCTATTTTCTCCCGGATAATCGAAATGTGTTCGCTATCCAACTTTTCAGAATTTTGCGATCTTAAAACCAGGGTGTCCAGAAGAATACCCAAATTTTCAGGTGTCAATTGCTGTGCAACATCCGACCATGCAGCGTCCGGATTGCGGTGTGTTTCAATCATCAATCCGTCAAAGTTCAGGTCCATTGCCTTTTGAGAGACTTCCAGCAGTAAATTTCGGTTTCCCGTGATGTGACTGGGATCGTTTATTATGGGCAAATTCGGGAGTCGTTCATGCAATGCGATCGGAATCTCCCAATTGGGCACATTTCTGTATTTCGTATGCTTATAGACAGAAAAACCCCGATGGATGGCTGCAAATTCGGTTATTCCGGATTTTTCCAGGCGTTCAAAGGCACCAATCCACAATTCCAGGTCCGGATTCACCGGATTTTTCACCATGACCGGAATTTTCACTCCTCTCAGGGCGTCTGCGATTTCCTGCACCGCAAATGGGTTCACCGTTGTCCGGGCACCGATCCAAAGAACATCTACGCCAGCTTTTAAAGCCTTTTCCACATGTTTCGTATTGGCCACTTCTGTGGTGGTCGGGACTCCCAATTCCTTTCCTGCATTTACCAACCAGCTCAATCCCACTTCACCGACTCCTTCGAAGGAATCAGGTCGTGTGCGCGGTTTCCAGATTCCTGCCCGCAGCATATCGATGGTGCAAAATTGTTTGATTTGAAGTGCCGTTTCTATCATCTGTTCTTCGGTCTCTGCACTGCAAGGACCTGCGATGATAATCGGTCTTTTTCCTCCTTTTTGAATGATGCTGTTCATGATAGAACCAAATTACCTAATAATTGCGAATTTCGAATGCCAAATTACGAATTATTGAAGGGCTTAAATCCCTTGTTGAATTTATAAGCAAATGTTCAAAATATAATGGTTTAATACTTTAACCATACTTGACCTATGCTTGACCCATACTTGATTTATGCTGAAAATCGAATTTACCCGAGAGTTAACAACTCCATAACGAAGGAAGCGTTAAATTTGCCGGCATGAAAGCAGGAACAAAATCATACGACACTGCCCAAACCTCCTACCCCATTCTTTTTGCAATTGCATTCGGGCATTTACTGAATGATTTAATCCAGGGAGTGTTGCAGCCATTACTTCCAATGATTAAAGAAACGCAGAATCTGGATTATGGGCAGATTGGTTTCATCATGTTTGCATTTCAAATTACTTCTTCGCTTTTTCAACCGGTTGTAGGTTCAATTACTGATAAATATCCTCAGCCTTACTCCTTTAGTTTTGGGATGCTGTTCGCCATTGTGGGCATTATTATTTTATCTTTTTCGGAGAGTTTCACAATGACTCTCACTGCAGCTTGCTGTATCGGACTTGCATCATCCGTATTCCATCCGGAAGCTTCACGAGTTGCCTATTCAGCTTCAGGCGGAAGGCGAAGTCTTGCCCAGGCCATTTTTCAATTAGGTGGAAATGGCGGAACTGCCCTTGGTCCGGTTTTAGTTGCTTTGTGTGTTTTCCCTTTCGGACAAAAATATACCCTGATATTCGTAATTGCCGGGGTAATCGGATTTACTATTCTATTATTTGTTAGCCGCTGGTATAAAGGATATTTAGAGGAGCATCTCAAAAATACAAAAGCCAGAATCATTACTCATCAACTTTCCAAAAAGCGGATTTATATCTCAGTGGGCATTTTGTTACTCTTGCTTTTCT
>CAMLDR010000206.1 GCA_946478775.1 uncultured Flavobacteriales bacterium | reverse complement strand
TTGTAGATATGTACGCGCGCAGATTGCAGGTACAGGAGCGTTTGACCATCGAAATCCGTGATTGTATTCAGCAAACATTGAAACCAAAAGGAGTAGCCGTTGTGTTGGAATGTCAGCATATGTGCATGCAGATGCGCGGTGTTCAAAAGCAGAATTCAGTAACTACTTCCAGTGCATTTACCGGGTTGTTCTTAAGTAACGATTCAACCAGAAAAGAGTTTATTAATTTAGTACAGGCTAAATTGCATTAACTATGAATAATCAATAATCGACGATTATCGCTTCGACACAGCTGCAAAATAAGCAGCAGCAAGACAATTCTTCGGGAAAGTATACGGATTTTATTTGGAAGCAGAGACTGACTTTTCACATAACATTCTTTAACTTAAAACCTGCTAAAATTCAGGCAAAATCCCTCCCTTCTTCCTTAACTTTGAGGAAAATACAAAATCGATGATACCTTTTGGACCTGCGATGCTCATTGGTTTAGTCTTTATGGGAATTGGACTAATGGTGAGCTGGCGCTTAAGAAGCAAATTTCAGGAATTCAGCAAAATTCCCTCTCAAAGTCGTTTAAGCGGTCGCGAAGTGGCAGAACGCATGCTTCACGATTACAACATTTACGACGTACGGGTAACCTGTATACCCGGACAATTAACCGACCATTACAATCCGGCGGATAAAACCGTAAACCTTTCGGAAGAAGTCTATCACGGGACCAACGCAGCCTCTGCAGCAATTGCAGCGCATGAATGCGGACACGCCGTTCAACATGCGAAAGCATACGCACCCTTGCAATGGCGTTCCAAACTGGTTCCCCTGCAACATGCTTCAGGCTTGTTCTTAAACATCCTGATGATGATTACTTTTATTGGAGGGGCCGTACTTTTTGAATCGTTCCCAATCAAATGGGTGCTTTGGGCAATTGTATCCGCTTACGGTGTGATTGCATTATTCAGTCTGGTAACGCTGCCGGTAGAGTTTGATGCTTCCAAAAGAGCACTGAACTGGATCGAACATTCCGGGACAGCAACCCGAGACGAATACGAACGCTCCAAAAAAGCACTGAACCTGGCCGCTTCAACCTATGTTGTTGCTGCACTTGGAGCAATTGTAACCATGATTTATTACCTTTTAAGATTAATTGGTTTAAACAACGACTAATTGTTTCCTTATCTAAAACAAAATCTTAAATTTGAAAAAAAATTGAAGTTATGTCAGAACACCATTCAGAACATCATTCAGATCACCATGATAAGAATGACACTTTCTTTGAAAGTTCAACTGTAGGAATTGGGTTTGTGTATACCGTAATCTTATTGGCAATCATAGGATCGATCTACGCATTCGGATAGTATAAGGAGTCCGCCGCGGCGGACCTTTTTTATTTCACTGAATATCAGCATATGCCATTCAATTCAATTTTTGCATGGGTAATTAAGAAACGCTTGCATCAAATCGAGCTGTTTCGAAAATACCCGGAAGATGTTCAAAATGAGCTCTTCGAAAAATTGATTGAACAAGGAAATCAAACCGTCTACGGCAAACAACATCATTTTCACCAGGTACATACTTACCAGGACTTCAAAGATCTGGTCCCCTTAATGAATTATGATTCCCTTAAACCATGGGTTGACCGGTTGATGGAAGGAGAACAATATTTATTGTGGTCACAGGAAACCAAATGGTTTGCCAAAAGTTCCGGGACCACTTCCGAAAGAAGCAAATTCATTCCTGTAACGCGCGAATCACTTGAAGACTGTCATTACAAAGGCGGAAAAGACCTGCTTGCCTTGTATTACGAGAACTTCCCGAATAGAAAACTGTACAATGGAAAACACCTCATTCTAGGGGGAAGTGCTCAGGTTCTTCCCGTAGCAGATGATGCATACCAGGGAGATCTTTCAGCAATTATTTTAAAGAACCTGCCCTGGTGGGCCGAACTCAGAAGAACTCCCTCCAGGGAAATTGCCCTGATGACGGAATGGGAGGAAAAGATTGAACGGATGGCACGAAGTACAATCGAGGAAGATGTGTACATCATTGCCGGTGTTCCAAGCTGGACAATGGTATTGGCACGAAAAGTACTCGAGATAACCGGAAAATCAAACCTCCGCGAAGTATGGCCCAACCTGGAATTGTTCATGCACGGAGGCGTTAGCTTTGAACCGTACAGGGAAGCATTCCGGGAACTCATCCCATTTGACGATATGCATTATGTGGAAACCTACAACGCTTCGGAAGGATTTTTCGGAATCCAGGATGTGGATGGTTCCAATGAATTGTTATTGATGCTTGACTACGGGATCTTTTATGAATTTATTCCGATGCATTCTTTTGAAGATACCGATTCCCAAGTCATTTATAAACTGGATGAGGTGCAGCTCAACGAAGAATATGCCCTGGTTATTTCCACCAATGCCGGACTTTGGAGATACATCGTCGGTGACACGATCCGTTTCACCTCCCTTACTCCTTATCGCTTTAAACTTAGCGGAAGGACGCGGCATTTCATCAACTCTGTTGGAGAAGAAGTCATCGTAAACAACACCGACTTTGCCATAGCGGAAGCCAGTTCCAAAACCAATGCAATTATCCGGGAATACACGGCAGCACCCATCTACATGGATGGAAAGGTACAGGGAAAACACGAATGGCTGATTGAATTCGACCGTGAACCCAATGATGTGAACCGGTTTATGTTCCTGCTGGACGAATCGCTTCGGGCTATTAATTCGGACTATGATGCCAAGCGCACCAAAAACATGGCCCTGGGAAAACCCTTGCTGCATATCTTAAAACCAGGAAGTTTTGATGCCTGGTTGCAAAAAAAAGGTAAATTAGGTGGACAGCACAAAGTGCCCCGCTTGATGAACTCACGTGAGATCGTGGAACAAATCTTGCAGGAAACGGAGTTCGAAACCATTCAATATGTTTAGATTTTTCCTTCCGATTTTGATACTGGCAGCTCCGATTCGGGGATATGCACAGCAGACATGGAAAGAAATCTGGCACCTGGACCTGGATTCCACGGCCATTTGGGATATCGACCCGATGCATCAAAGTATCATTTATCAGAACCAGAATATTCAAAAGCGCGATGCCAAAGGACAGGTAATGATGCAGGAAAGTATTAAGGCTTTGGGGAACATTCAAAAAATTGATGCTCAAAACTCGCTGAAAATCGCACTTTTCTCGGAAGATCAGCAAAGTATTTGTTTCCTGGACAATGCACTGGCTTTGCAGGGCGAATGCATCAACCTGAGTGATCTGGGTATCAGCTTAGCTGCAAGCATGAGTGCTTCCATTCAAACGGACCGGATCTGGATCTATGATGAACCGAATTCAAAAATTGAGCTCATTACATTGCGCAACGGACAAGGGCAGCAGATCCAAAATGTGAAAGGTCTGCTGGACATGAAATCCATCGTCAATATGCAGGAAATCGATAACCGACTGTATTTGTTTGATGAACTGAACCAGGTTGCCTGGTTCGATCAGTTCGGTAATTTTATGGATGTGGCTACGCTCACTCCCAACAAACCCATTTATCCGATACAGGATTATTTCCTCATTGCCGAAGGCAAAAACATTCAAACCGTCAATCTCGATTCGGAATTCGTTTCTTTTTTCTTTGCCGGAGATCACCTGCTTGATTCAAAAATCCTCAAAATGGAGGTTTCAGGCGACCGGTTGTACATTCAGACACAGAAAATGCTTTATTGTTATCAGATTCTTCCACCAACGGATTAATCGGTGACTTCGACTTCGCTCAGCCACCTTTTTTAGATTCTTTTCATGAGCGTAATCAAAAGTTCACTGAGCGAAGTCGAAGTGCACTTTTACATTCTACATTCTCAATTTTTCAATCCACCAAGTCAATTCGGGTAATTACACACCAGTAATTATTTTTTGAACAAAGGGCCATTTATGTAGGCAGATTTTGTAATTTAGTCACCCCGAAAAACTCATAAATTATGCATATCGCAGTAGCTGGAAATATAGGATCCGGAAAGACAACCCTGACACAAATGTTGGCAAAACATTACAACTGGGAAACTCATTTTGAGGACGTTGAGATGAATCCGTACCTAAATGACTTCTATGAAGATATGCAGCGCTGGTCTTTCAACCTTCAAATTTACTACCTGAACTCCCGATTCACACAGATCCAGGAAATCAAGAATAGTACTACACATGTGATCCAGGACAGAACAATTTATGAGGATGCTTTCATTTTTGCGCCGAATCTTCATTCCATGGGTTTGATGACCACACGCGATTTTGAAAACTACTTTTCCTTATTTAATCTCATGGATTCCTTCGTTTCCGCACCGGACCTTCTGATTTACCTGAGAGCTTCTGTTCCTACTTTGGTGAATCAAATTCAACAGCGTGGAAGAGAATACGAAGAAAGTATCCGTCTGGATTACTTAAAACGGTTGAATGAGCGCTACGAAGCCTGGATCTCTACTTATGACAGCGGTAAATTATTGATCATTGATGTAGACAACAATCGTTTTCCTGAAAACCAGGAAGACCTTGGAAAGATCATCCAGTCAATTGACGCAGAGATCAACGGTTTATTCTAAAAACAGGTCGTCTGTTCCTTCCAGTTCAGAGAAATCCTTCAGAAGCATTGCCAGATCAGTCAGGATAGCATCTTTTTGCCCGTCCCTTTTATCTGTTTGCCCGAAATACTCGGTCAAAAGCAGCTGTGATTCCAAAATAGCCGATTCGGGCGCCACGGTTTCAAAGTTCTCAACGAGCGTAATCACTTCAAGTGCATCCAAAAAATCACCTTCAATTCCAAACAGTACAAAATCTGCCAGGTAATCCGAGAAGTCGAGTTTTGAATTCCAGAAAGCAGTGATCAGTTTTCTGCGCAAATGACCATTCGCCGGATTATTAAAGGCTTCCATCAAAGGCTCAATAGACGAAGTATCTTTCAAACTTTGGAACAGATCAACAACCAATGCTTCATTTTCAGCCGACAGGCCCGATCTCCATACTTCAATGATCGGTTCGATAACCGTTGAATGACCGTGAACTGCAAATGCTTTGATCGCACCGGCTATCTTCAGCGAATCCTTGCTTTGCAAATCGCTCAATAGCGTATTGATCTTTAACTTATCCTGTTTATTCAAATTGCTTTTTGACACCTGATTATTTTTTTTACAAAAGTACGAAATACCACTATCTTTGATCCACTATGAATTGGAAGATTTATGTCCTTTTTTCAGGACTTCTTATTGGACTTAATTCCTGCGTTTTAGACGAAGCAAAACCAAGTGCACATCAAAAGGTGGTGGTTTATACCGATATGTATTCTCCGGCAGACAGTTTGATTATCCGTGAATTTGAGGAATCCAGGCATATTTCAGTTCAGGTTGTTTACCAAACCACTACCGAAATCGCGAAAACAATCCAAAAGAATAAATTCAATACCGGAATTGATGTCCTTTTGCTTTCTTCCGATAGCCTGAGAGAAAGCTTGTACAATCAAAGTTTATTCAGTCAATTAAGGGATCGAAGCTTTTTCAGGAATATGGACCGCCAATTCAACAACAACCATGGTTTTTGGGTTCCCGTTTGCCATGATCCGCTGATATTGGTCTCTAAAAAAGATTCCAGTGCGAATTGCACGGCTTTCAACTGGGACAAGTTCCAACACGACAGTGTCTCCATCCATCCTGAAATTGCCATTGAATCCAACCGGAATGCATACCTCCTAAAGCTGAAGAAAACCAAAAAATTTGCTTTCCTTGCTGAAGACAAAGCACCTGTCCGGTCAAAATACAGTATTTCTACTTTAAGCCAGGTTGCCGAACGCTCGGAAAAAGATATCCGTTACGATAAATCCAACTGTTTCCATTACCTGGTAGAGAAGCAACGCTTCATGACGAATTTTATGAGTGTAAGTCTTTACAGATATGGCCGGAACAAGGTGGCTTCTCAACAATTCGTTGCCTTTTATTGCCGCTTTCAACACCAAATTGCAGCAAACAGGAACCAGCTTTCCACCTTCAAAACAATTCAGCCTAATTTCCTGATCAGGGGTCTTGAAATTCATTAACTCCCCTAAGTGACTTAAAATTAATTTGTTAAAATTTAAAGTATATTTTAAATTTATATTATTTTTAGTCAAACTTCACGCTACTATTATGAATTCACCCGTGCTAATGAATACGGATCGAATACTACTGAATCCGGACAACCGGAGACAAACCTTTGGACTGCTTGTCGGATCTTATCTTTTAATCAGTGTTGTATTTGTAGTGCTTTCGATTCAAATGACCAATCATTTTTCCATTCCCCTGGCAACAGGAGTTGGCCTGGGAATCATTTTCACAATTTGTGTAAAGCTCATTCGTGTCAGCCTGGCTACCGGTTACATTAAAAACGATGTGGTCATCCTGAAATTATTGTCCGAGCGTTCCTTTGTCCTGGAATTTATCTGCATCAAAAAAGCACGCTCCCTTTCTCTTTTGGGATTGTCCGTGACTCTTTTAAAATTCAAATTTGACGGAGTTCAATACCACACGATCCTATGCGGAAAGCCTACACAAGGCGGAACGATTGAAACGGTCCTCAAAGCTCACAAAAGAGCCTACAAGGAAAATTTTAGAAAAAACAAGCCATAAGCCGGGTTCTGTACATCCCGATCTGCCGAGGCTGACCGGAACTGACTGTCATTTATCTAGCACTGACGTCACCGTCAGCATCTATCGATCTACCCTCCAGGCATCCCGACAAAATCGTCGGGAAGAGAACGAGCAGCTCTACTCGCCTGGTTTACATGATCTTTCAGCCCGTGAGGTTTGCCTAGCTTCCGAA
>CAMLDR010000205.1 GCA_946478775.1 uncultured Flavobacteriales bacterium | reverse complement strand
TTCTAAATTTGGAGTAGTTGAAATAACACGCCAGCGCGTTAGACCGGAAACGGATATCAATACTTCCGAAACATGCCCTACATGTAACGGAACAGGTGAAGTGCAGGCTTCTATCCTTTTTGCTGAAGAAATAGAAATGAACCTGAATTTCCTGCTGGGAGATAAGAAAGAGAAAAAAATCTCGCTTTTGGTTCATCCGTATCTGGAAGCTTATTTCAAAAAGGGATTCATTTCCAAACGATGGAAGTGGTTCATGAAATATAAAAAATGGGTGGATGTGCGCGGTGTTACGTCACAGCACCTTCTGGAATACAGCTTCCGGGATAAAGATAATAACGAAATTGCTCTCTAAATGGGGAGCAATTTTTCGTTAAAGTCTTTGGAAGGAGGTAAAGGGGGAGGAATACTAATGTCTAGATGAATGAGATGGATCAAGAAACGTCAAAAGGGTCGAAAAAAATATCCTTTTTAGAGGCAAAGGCTAAAATCGAATCTTATTGTGCTTACCAGGACAGAAGCCATTTTGAAGTAAAGAACAAGCTCTTCTCCTGGGGATTAAGTTCCGAACAGGTAGATCAGTTAACGGCATATTTGATCGAAAACAAATTCCTGGATGAGGGTCGTTTTGCAGAAGCATATGTTTCAGGTAAACTGCGAATCAAACATTGGGGCAGGATCAAGATCAGACAAGGATTGAGATTGAAACAAATCCCGGAAAGGATGATCCAAATGGCTTTTAAAACGATCAATCCGGACGAGTATTTCGAAATCCTGAAGCACGAAATTGCGAAAAAACAAAAGGACCTTTCTAATGAGAAAGATCCCTGGAAAAAGAAAGCAAAAATCCTGCGTTACGCACAATCAAAAGGCTTTGAGAACGATTTGATCTATGAAGCTTTGTCTGCTCTTGGAGAAGAAGAGTAAATTTTCTTTTCACCGCTAAGAAGCAAAGACGCTAAGTTTTTGATATTACAGATTCCTTTGCGTCCTTTCACTCTTTGCGGTGAAAAAATTAGAACACTATTTAAAAGTCGATTTCCTGAACAAGCCCAAAATCTTTTCTTTATCGGCAGCATTGTCGTAAGAAATAATGACCGTCATGAATTTCCCTTTCACCAACGCATTCATGAGTAATTGAGTAGTGAAAACCTTTGCCTCGCGGTCATTTAAAGAAAGCTCGAATGTGTCGAATGTAACACCACTTACTGTTAATTTTCCTGCTGTTGTATCTGCAAATATTTTGCGCTCCAGGTAATTGTTATAGATCAGCTGATGGTTTTGTGTAACAATTCTTTTGTAAGAAGCTTCGTCACCGGAAAATTCTTCCCAGGTTGATTGAAAGTTGTTCTCGAAATTCTTTTGAAATGCCAATGTTCTTTTTAGACCTGACATATTGGAGGTTGTATCGTCGACTAATTCCTTGCTGCGTTGATCTAATGCTTCCAAACTTGATTTACTGGTAACAATCCAGTTGTCCGGAAATTCCATCGTCCAGCCCAATGCCTGACTGGTATAAACATTTCCCTTGAAAGTGCCTTCATCCACTTCTTTGGAATAATCTTTTTTAACCGGACCACCGCAAGCACCTAGCAGGAAAAATGCGATGGATAAAGCAGGGATAATTGCGTGTTTTAGATTCATTGTATTGGATTTTAGATTCATATTAAAGGACAACTAATTTTCGAATAATCTCTTGTGATTCATCCTTATCATCGTAAAGATGGATTTTAATTTGATAAGTTCCTGCAGAAAAATCAACTGGAATTTCTGCATAACTGAAATGCTCACTGATGCCGCCTGAAACCTGCTTGCCGTTTAGGTCATAGATGGTCCATTCGGTTTTTACCGTTCCAATAGGAATGGTCATAAAAAGGGACTCGGAATTCGAAATCGGATTCGGGAAAAGAGCAATTTCTTCCCGGAGAGGAAATGATTTAAGCATTTTTTCCTGGTCGAAATGAAGCAGGAACAATCCGTACTGCCTGTCTGAAACAAGCAGCCTTTTGGAAGGAAGATCTGCAAAAACACCCCAATTCCCATTCATTTTATAGGGATTCTCATCCGGATATGTGTCGTAATGGGCTACTTCCAGGGGCACGGTATAGCGCAGGTCAAAAATCCGGAGACCTTCATTGTAATAAGCAACAAAAGCAAACTCATTCGTTGCTTTGATATTGTGCGGAACGGCGCCGTTTTCAAAATTCGTCCCGAAGTAGTTTTTGATGGTTACTGCTGAGCCGTTGAAGCTGCAATTCTTTACTCGTTTTCCATTCGTTTCATCAGCAAATAAATAGCGTGTCCCATCCGGAGTAAGCCAGCCCTGGTGGTTGTATCCCTGGTCCGTATAAATGGATTTTGAATCCAGGTAAATCGGCGCGTTGGTATTGGTGAAATCGTAAACTTTCAGCCCGTCGTAACCGCAGTTCAGAATAGCTGTTCCGTTCCGGACATAAATATCGTGTACTTCATTTACATCATTTGGCCCGCTCCAGAGTTCCTGCAAAGCTAATGGGTCAGCCAACGAGAAGATTTTCATGGGAGAATCGATTGTTTGGGTATTTACAGTACTTCGGTGAATGCAGGAATAGAATTTTTCCTGTACGCTGTCAATAAAGATATTGTGAACGCGCCCGAATTGAAGCGTGTCTTCTTTTGCCAGGTGAATGGAATCGGGAAGGTATTGAAGATCGATGATTTGTAAACTGCTGAGGCCTTCATCACAAACGGCATAGAGGTAATGCTTAAAAACGGCATATTGGCGATGCTGAACAAATGTGCTTGAATAACGCCCTGTCACAAACCCTTTTGGAATTAACTTGTCTTGCTGATCGATGAGAAAAACGTGCGTTCCTTCCGTGGAGCCGATCACTGCATATTCGTTCCCGTTCTGAACAAAGCCAAAACAATCCGAATAACGCACTTTTGATGAGTTTGAGATCAGGCTGTCCTGGTGCCATTGATCTAAAAGTGAAATGTTTTGAAATGTTTGAGCAAACAACCAGTTATTCAGGCAGAAAGAAAATACTAAAAATGCTATTTGAGGAGTCCACTTCATCTATATCCAAAGTTAATTATTATTAGAAGTAAGAATCGTACATACCTTTAAATGTAGTGAATATGATGTGAAATGTAAAAGTTATTTAGTGAGTCATCAGTTCGTGATTTGAAATGGGGCATTCGTAATTTTAAATTATGTTAGAAACTGCATAAATTCGTTGAAGGAGGCGGAATTTGACTATTTTTATCACCTGAAATTAAACCCACGTGACGCGAGCAGTTGTAATTATTCCTACGTATAACGAAAAAGAGAATGTTGAGCGTATGGCTCAAGCAGTAATGGCTTTGCCTGTTTCTATTGACATTCTTTTTGTCGACGATAATTCTCCGGATGGAACAGCAGACATTATTCGCGGGTTGATGACGCAATTCCCGAACCGTATTTTCCTGGAAGAAAGAGAAGGGAAACTGGGATTGGGAACAGCATATATCCACGGGTTTAAATGGTCTCTCAAAAAAGATTACGAATATATTTTTGAAATGGACTGCGATTTCTCGCATAATCCGTTGGACTTACCGAGATTGCTGGAAGCATGTACTCAAAAAGGTGCAGATGTAAGCATCGGTTCCCGTTATACCAAAGGAGGAAAGGTTCAGAACTGGCCAATGGGCAGGATCATGATGTCTTATTTTGCTTCGGTTTATGTTAGAATGATCCTCTTTATCGGGATTTCGGATACAACTGCCGGATTTATGTGCTATTCAAATAAAGTGCTTAGGGCAATCGATTTGGATAACATTCATTTCAAAGGATATGCATTCCAGATTGAAATGAAATATGCAGCAAAAAGAAAAGGTTTCAAGATCATTGAAGTCCCGATTACGTTCATAGATCGTCAGTTCGGAGAATCAAAAATGTCTTCAAGCATTTTCAAGGAAGCATTCTTTGGAGTTTGGAAAATGAGAAATTTAAAGGTGTAATGGCAAAGGTTTTACTGAAAGGCGCAACGCTTGTAAACGAGGGGAAAGAATTTGTTGCAGATGTTTTAATCGACGGGAAGCGCATTGCTAAAATTGCATCTTCCATTTCGGTTGAAGGAGCGGTAGAAGAAATCAATTGTGAAGGATTGCATCTGCTTCCCGGTTGTATCGATGATCAGGTCCATTTCAGAGAACCGGGATTGACACACAAAGCCAACATTCAATCGGAATCCCGGGCAGCAGTTGCAGGAGGAATCACCTCTTTCATGGAAATGCCGAATACGGTCCCGAATACCCTGACACAAGAATTACTCGAAGCCAAGTACCAGCGCGCATCTGAAGTTTCTCCGGCAAATTATTCATTCTTCATGGGAGCTTCGAATGATAACTACGAGGAGGTGATGAAAACAAACGTTCAGGATGTTTGTGGAGTCAAAATATTTATGGGGTCATCTACCGGGAATATGCTGGTTGACAATACCAGTACTTTAGAGCATTTGTTTGCAAATGTCCCGATGTTGATTGCAACACATTGCGAAGACGAAGCAACAATCAGAAAGAATTTAGAGGAATACAAAGAGAAATACGGAGAAGATATCCCGATGTCTGCTCACCCACTGATCCGAAGTGCCGAAGCTTGTTATTTATCTTCATCCAAAGCAGTGGAATTGGCCAAAAAGAACAATACACGCTTACATATCCTGCATATTTCTACGGGAATCGAGACGGAACTTTTCCGAAATGACATTCCCCTGGAGCAAAAACGAATTACTGCTGAGGCCTGCGTGCACCATTTGTGGTTCTCCGACTCAGATTATGAAAATAAAGGTGCCTGGATCAAATGGAATCCGGCAGTAAAAACAGCCGCTGACAGAGATCAGATCTGGAAAGCACTTTTAGATAACCGGATCGATGTGATCGCAACAGATCATGCACCACATACCATTGAAGAGAAGCAGCAAAACTACCTGCAGGCTCCTTCTGGCGGACCATTGGTACAACATGCTTTGCCAGCTATGCTGGATGCAGTTGCTAACGGGAAAATTCCTTTGGTACTGGTAGTTGAAAAGATGGCTCATGCTGTTGCAACCTGTTTCCAAATTAAAGACCGTGGTTTTTTGAGAGAAGGCTACTTTGCGGATTTGGTTTTGGTAGACTTGAACAAAAAGTCAACTGTTACAAAGGACTCGTTGCTTTATCAGTGTGGATGGTCTCCGTTTGAGGGAACTACTTTCTCTTCGAGCGTAGAGAAAACATTTGTAAACGGTACATTGGTTTATAACAACGGGCAATTGACAGGAGCTCAGGCCGGAGAACGGATGTTTTTCAACAGATGAAAAGACTTCTTGGCATATTGATCCTGGTAATTCTGCAGTCCTGTAACAGTGAGCTGCATGGTTTGGAAAAGCCGCAAAATCTCATTTCTAGAGATGAAATGATCGGTCTGATGACGGATATGCTTATCCTTGAAGGCCACATACAAACAACTTATTCCACTGTAAACCGCTATTACAAAGTAATGACCGCTTCAGGAAGGTATTATTTAAAAAGTAAAAACGTTACTGAAAAGCAATACGAAGATTCATTCGTGTATTATACCAGTACACACAAAGAATACAAATTAATGCTGGATGAGGTCATGGAAAACCTGCAAAAGGAATCTATTGAACTTCAGAAGAAATCTTAGTGGCACTCAATTTGAACGGAGGTCATTAATTTTTTGAATTCCAGGTTGTACTGGCTTTCATTCAGCCACACTTTTTGATTCTGCAACACGCAATTCCACCAGCCGTACCTTAACACTTCAATACGTGCCCACAATTCCTGGTTCGGACTATTCCATCGCTGTTCAAATGCGAGATGAATGGGGTTGGGATCCAATGCTCCTTCCATTTCCCGGTCATGCAATGCTTTCCAGGTATTTAATAAGGTTTTTCCGCCTTTTTCCAGGGCATCTGTATATTGAGAGCATTCCTTGCAATAAGGGGTTCCTCTGAGTGCTTTTGGATGATTCAATGCAATGACTGCTTTTTCGCGCAGAAGACATTGTTCCCGGAGGTTATCCAGTCTCCATTTTTTCAGATTGGTCCAGTATGCACCTTTCGGATATTCCATTTGTTCGAGTTCCTCTATAAAATTGTGACATTCAAATTGAATACTCTTGACTTTCAGATAAGCGGTGTCTTTTGGCTGGTATGCCAAAAAAGGCTGACTTAATTCCGAAGCCTGGATGATGGTGTAATGAACATTCTGAACTTGCAGATAGTTTGCTTTTGAAGTATCGATTTGTGCTCTGGAAAGGCAATAACCTTCATACCATTCAAAAACAGCTTCCTGGCTCAATGAACAAAAAGAAAGAAAAGAAAGGGCAATTATAAGGAGGTTTTTCATCTTATTTTTCGATCGGGATTTTTACTTAGAAAACTCGTCCAGCTGCTTCCTTTGCTTTTGTTGTTTTCCCCAATTCCTTTTGAAAAATGATGACAAACGGCTGCCGCCAATCCATCAGTGGCATCCAGGTATTTGGGTATTTCATCAAACCGGAGGATGGTTTGGAGCATGGCCGCAACTTGTTCTTTAGAAGCATTCCCGTTTCCGGTAATGGCTTGCTTAATGCGTTTGGGAGTGTATTCTTCGTAGGGAATATTTCTTCGCAGTGAAGCTGCAATAGCAACGCCCTGTGCTCTTCCCAATTTCAACATCGATTGGACATTTTTTCCAAAGAAAGGAGCTTCAATGGCCATTTCATCCGGTTTGTATTCTTCCATAAGTCCGTCAATGCGGTCAAAAATGCGCTTTAATTTGTCGGGCTGATTGTCCAGTTTATTCAGCTGGATAATTCCGAAGTTGAGCATTTCAATTTTCGTGCCTTTAATATGGATTAATCCATATCCTAATACAGTTGTTCCGGGGTCAATCCCTAAAATTATTTTATCTTCGGCCATGCAAATGAAAGAGAAAGTTA
>CAMLDR010000204.1 GCA_946478775.1 uncultured Flavobacteriales bacterium | reverse complement strand
CAATGTCTAAAGGGATATTTTGCGGAATTAATTCTATTTCGCGCACAGGATAAGGCAAAACAATTGCCACATCATCTTTTGGCTTGATTTTGTAGTTTGATTTTACGGACTTGCCGTTCACCACCACACTTCCGTTTTTGGCCGCCGATTGTATCTTATTTCGTGACGTATTCGGAAGGCGATCCAATAAGTATTTATCTATCCGAACAGATTCCTGTCCGGGATCTGCTGTAAAACGGTAATGTTCAAAAAGTTCTTCTTCTTCTTGCTCAACATCCTGAACATCTTCATTCATCTTATCTGATAATTTTTTTAACTGTTTGAGAATTGTTTAATCTCAGGAAATAGATTCCCCCGGGAGCATCACTCAAATCAAAACGAAGGTTGTCCGATTCAATAGTTATCAATGTGCGTCCTTGTGAATCAACCAAAACGGCTCCTGGAAAAATACCTTCCGATCTCCAGTCAATATTTACAATTCCCGTAGTTGGGTTCGGATAAACATTCCAATCGATTTCTTTTTCAAATTCATCCACCGCCAGGTTAAAGTTATCCATTGTTTTGATGATCGGTCTGATCATAGGAACTCCTGGCTTAGATGAATTACTCCAGGTTGCTCCTCCATTCAATGAGAAAAATAATTTCGACTGCTGCGGATTGTTCATATCAAAGCCAATATGAAGCGGATCTGCATCCACCTGTCTCATTCCCACATAAAAAGCACCTGATCCCAAAGGAAGGCGTTCCCCGTCATTCAACAAATAATCGGTGTAAACTCCAAATCCTTCTTCATAAATGGGCGTTCTCGGATAGAAAAACTCATCTTCGTAAATAACCGTACCCGGAACACCATTATTATCACTCCAAACAGTAAGCAAAAACAACTTATTGGACAAATCCTTGATGCTTGGCACAAAACACATTCTTACTCCAAGAAGTGTATCCGACTGGTACGGCTCGAATCTCAATGCCAATCTTCCCTGAACTTGTGAAAGCCCATATACTTGTTCCGGGGAACCATCGTCATAAGCGTAGACATTTTCAAACACCTGCTGTGTATAGGAAGAGTCGTTCAGAGCTAAATTCGGGAACTGAGCCCCTGCATTTCCAATGATATCAAAGGTTTTAGTAGTTGCAGAAGGAGTTGTGGAAAAGGTGTAGCCTCCTGTAAAATCATGTAAACTTGAATAGGTTGTGCGCGGAGCATAATTAATATTGCCTCCCGACAAAGTTTGAGCAACTAAAGGAAAAGTCCCTTCGTTGGTCCCATTGAAATCTACTTTTACACTTCCGTTCATGTTATTTTCAGAAATGTTTGAACCGTTCCGTACAGTTACTTTTACATTCGGGTTCATGTGTGTAGGCTGATTTACCCAGTGTTCCCATGGAACTTCTGTGTATTTGTCAATGAGTGATCCAACTTTGTAAACAAAGGCAAAGTCTTTGAAGAGCGTATCCTGGTAACCGCTTCCATTTCTCAGGTGAACGTAATCCAGGTGGAATTCGTCCAGTAAACCTGAAAGAGCTCCGTAATTCTTAAATCTGAACTTAAATCCGTTGGTAAGGTAAGCAGCGTTGATCACTCTTAAATGCCCTACTTTGAAGTCACCCTGTGCACCTCCACCGCGGGTTGACCAGGCCCAATTCCATTCTTCGTTTGCTGCATCGTAAAATTCCAAAACCAATGAATCCTGCAGTTCCGTAGGGTCACCAAATCCATAACTCTGAACTAAGAAGCTCAGGTAGATGGAATCATTTGGAGTATAAGAAGAAAGATCAATTGTTTTGGACGTTAAATAATCAGCGTACCCAACCTGAGTGGTATTGATCGCATACGGATAACCGGTTTCATCCAGTCCGTCAAAAGACACCACTCCAAGAGTCCAGGGGTTCACTGCCTGGGTGTAATTGTGGTATGCAGAAAGATCTGTCCAATACTTATCGGGGTTTACATCGTGTGCAAAGAATACGGTAACCGAATCCTGCTTCGTATCCGGATTGGTTAAATAAACCGTATCAGAAAACGGGATCGGGTTATTTGAAGCATCCAGTGTGTCGAAGATATTATAGGGCGGATAAAGCTGAATACTAGAATAAACCACCGGATAGTGCTGGAAATCTGCTATTTTAATGGTGATCAATGGCAAATCTGTTTGTGTCGTCGTTCCCGTAGAGGAAGTCGTACTTCGTCTTGTAGGAGATGTGGAAAACATCTTGTCATTTGTCAACGGAACATTTGATAAATTATCCAGCAGATAATAAAACTTCTGTTCCGTCACATTGGGATCTCCTGGCTGTGCATCCAATGTTGGGAATTTGGAATGAGAAAACTCATCCAAAAGCGGCAACGACAAAGTGTCAAATGAATAGACAAAAGTGCTGTCAATATTGGCTGTGCTCTTCAGATTCAGGGATCTTTTCTTTGAACCCTCTCTTTTCAATGCACCGATCGGACTCAGGACTTCCTGTCCGAATGAAACAAAACCAATAATAAATACGAAAACGGATACTAAACTAAATTTCATCTATCAAAAATTACCTACTTTTTTTCAGCTGAAACCATGATTGTTGTACCTGACGGAACCGTAACTCCCTCGATAAACTCAGGACTTTGAGAGTAAATAACAGCGTTAGTTGAATCCGCAGCATTTGTACATCCATCACATGCACCAACTGAAATTTGCAGCGATATCCCACTTAAACGCGCTTTAGCATCAGATATTGTTAAGCCCATCAAATCAATTACCGTAACAGGTTGCGCGGTATTGTTCTGACCCACCACCAAGGTAATCACACTTCCTACCGGTATTTTGGTTCCTTCCTTGATTTCTCTTCCGTTGTAAAGTTGTTTCAATACGGCTCCATTCGATTCAGTGGTCGGAACATAAGTCTTACGGTATTTTAAACCGCGGTTCTTCAAAATACTTTCTGAGATTCTTTCGGATTTGTCGATCAGGCTCGGCATCTCAACCAAACGTGATTTTTTGGAAACCTGCACACGGATAATACGGCCCGGCTTTACACAAACCAACGATTTGGAAGTTGGCAGCGGATCCTGGGAAACAATTGTTCCCGCAGGCAATTCCGGCTTATAGACCGAATCCAGTACTTCTATTTTCAATTCCAAAGTCTCCAGTTTTGACTGTGCACTGCTGGTTTTCAGACCCACCACGTTGGGAACATCAATTTTCACACCGTGGTTCGTTGATTGGTCCAAATAGAATATAACGATGGTGATCACCAGAAAATAAGTAAGCACAATGAAGAGAGAATGCTTCAAAAAATGCCTGCTCCAAACAAATGCCTTAAGCTTCTGAAAAAACTTCATAAATCGATTGTAAGTTGCAACAAATATAGAAAGAATGTTTCTGCAAGAATGCAAAGCAGATACGAAGCTTTTAACAATCTGTTCTGAAAACTTTTCCCGTTCCTTAAAACGACGGCTCAAATAAGCATTAGTTTTGTAAAAAAGTAACGATATGAAGCTGGTTGGTTTGTTTTGTGGCGGATATTCTTCGGAATTTGAGATCTCTTTGAAAAGTGCCCAAACTATCATGGATAATTTCCCGAAAGAATACGAAGTAGTTCCAATTCATGTACTGGAAAGCGGTTGGTTTGTTCCGGAAGGTTCTGAAAGATTTCCGTTCTCCATTGAAAGCATGAGCTTTAATTCCGGCGGAAAAGAACGCAAAATTGACATCGGACTGATCTACATTCATGGAAACCCGGGTGAAAACGGAAAAATCCAGGCGCTACTGGACATGAAAGGAATTCCTTATGTCAATTCAAATGCCCTGGCCTCCGAACTGAGTTTTGACAAATGGTACTGTAATCAGTTCCTTACCCGTTTCGGCATTCCGGTTGCCAAATCCCTTTTCCTGAAAACCCGTAATCAATTTACTTCTGAGGAAATCCTGTCAGAATTGGGTCTTCCCTGTTTCGTGAAACCATCCGATTCAGGGTCCAGTTTTGGAATCAGTAAAGTTTCCAAAGCAGAAGACATCCAAAACGCCCTGGATAAAGCCTTTGAAGAGGGAGATACCGTTGTGATCGAATCCTTCCTGAAAGGAACGGAAGTAACCTGCGGAATTTATCGTTCGCCAAAAGGATTGGTGCCTTTACCCCTGACAGAGATCGTAACGGAAAATGATTTTTTTGATTACGAAGCAAAATACCTGGGGCAATCCCAGGAAATAACACCGGCACGTGTTTCGGATGAAATCCGGAATGCTGTTTGGGAAATTTCCAAAGACGTTTACAGTTTACTTCAACTGAAATCGATTGCACGTATTGATTTTATGGTTGTGAATGATGTTCCACATGTAATCGAAGTGAATACCACTCCAGGGTTCTCGGGAGCAAGTTTGGTTCCTCAAATGCTGGCAGAGGCAGGAATTTCTATCACGGATTTCTGGACACAGATTTTTGAAGTGGAGTTGGCTAAAAAATAGCGCAGCAATTTATTTATCCGCTAATACAGAGACTTCGACTCCGCTCAGTCTCCTTTTCTTATTCTCTTTGCGGTTTAAAAAAGATGAATTTATATTAGGAAACCTATAGAAACTGAAAAAGGGTACAATCCAAATAGTACCCTTTTCCAAACCTAAAACCCAATTTACCAAACCAATCAGAGAGATTTCTGATATATACTTGACACCCCTATGATGATGCGTTTTTTAAAAGGTTGGAAAAAAAAATAATTTATTTTTCAGATTGCAGTTTGAGCGTGAAGAATGATGGCTATTCCACGCAATGACACGGCGGGTCGAAATACCATTTTACCTGCGGCATACCTTCCTGCCACTTCTGCTGAAAATGCGGCCCAAGCATAATTGCTCTCATGTCTACAGCTTCCAGTTTTTTCAAGTTTGAAATTTCTTCCGGAAGGCCGTTCATCGGGTTATCCCAGATGTCCAATATTTTTAAATCTGCCAGGTAACCAATGCAAGCCGGTAAGGAACTTATTTTATTCCGGGCCAGATGAAGCCGTTGTAGTTTTGGGAGCTGACAAATAACAATCGGTGTTTCTTCAATGTCATTCCTGTTGGCATCCAGTGTTTTTAAGGATTTAAAAATCCCCATTTCCAATGGAAGCTCCTTCAATTTATTTTTCGACAGATTTAAATATTTCAGATTCTTAAATGCATACAATTTTTCCGGGATCCGGTCCCATTTTAATTTAGATGCATCAATTGCCAATACCGTATCCGGATTTGCCTTTTGAACAGCTTCCCAGCGGTAAATCTTTAAAGTATCCTGCGTGAAAGCGAGATTACTTAAATAAAGAAAAGTAAGTACGAGCAGTAATTTCATCCAGTTGAATTTGATGTTTTAAATCTTCTATGTTTTCAAAACGTTTTTCATCACGTATATGTTGCATTACTTCCACTTTAATCTGCCTGTTGTAAATTTCTTCCTGAAAGTCAAACAGATAAATTTCTATGGTAATTTGCCCGTTATTTGCTACCGTTGGCCTTGTACCAATGTTCATTACACCATAAATGATCCGATCGCCCAAATAAGCTTTCGCTGCGTAAACCCCATTTTTTGGAAAAATTTTCTCGGTGTTCTCCAGGTCAATATTTGCAGTAGGAAAACCGATGGTCCTGCCAATTTGCTGGCCTTTCACCACTTTCCCCTGCAATACAAAAGGACTTCCCATTAATTCCGAAGCATATACAACATTTCCTTCCAAAATAGCATTCCGGATCTTCGTTGAACTGATCGTAACCTCACCTACGGCAATAGCCGGAAGCTGAAACACTTTAAAATCATATAGTTCGCCTAATTCCTGCAGTTCCTGGAAAGATCCTTCTCTATTTTTACCGAAATGATGGTCATGACCAATATGCATTTCGCTGATAGCAATTTGGTTTACCAACACATCCCGAACAAATTCCATGGCCGACAGCCGTGAAAACTCTTTTGTAAACGGGAAAAGAATGACAGTGTCTAAACCCAGCTTTTCCAGCTTGGCCAGTTTTTCATCAACCGTATCTATCAATTTCACGGAATAGCTTTCCGGGTAAAGTACTTTTCTCGGATGTGGTTCGAAAGTAAAAAGAACAGATTCCTTATTTTCTCTTTTTGCCTTTTCAACCAAAGAGCGAATAATTTCCTGATGGCCCAGATGGACTCCATCATAGGTTCCCAAAGTAAGAATGGGTTTGTTAAATTGAATTTCCGGACCCAGTTGTCGAACTACTCGCATGCTGCAAATGTAGTTAAACAAAAAAAGACTGCAATTGATGCAGTCTTTTTTGATTGAAGTTTCGTTCGTTATCTGAGTAACTGGACATCTCCGTGACCTGAAATAACGGTTCCGTTAAGCCCTTCAACGACATATTGAAAGAAATAAACCCCGTCAGCAGCTATGTTCCCGTTAACTGTTCCATCCCAGTAACCCTGCACATGATCGTAATCACACATTTTATCTCCCCAGCGATTCACAATCTGCACTTTTACAGATTTCGCAAAAGTAACCGACAAGAAAAACCGGTCGTTAGTTTGATCTCCGTTTGGAGTAAAGATATTTGGAATGACCACACTTGGATCAGGAAGCGGACTAACCGTAATGAAAGCGGTATCTGTATCGATACAAGACCCGTTCGCAGCAGTAAGAATAACCAGATACTGACCGGCACTTGTATAAATGTATTGCTGTCCGGAAGTGGTATTGGTATTCACCTCTCCATTCCCAAAGTTCCAGTGATAGCTGGCGGCGTTCGTTGAATTATTATCAAAATTCACTGTCAGATCCGGGACACCTTCTGTAACATCTGCAGAAACGGCCGCGATTGGCATCGGAACAACCGTTACCGTCATTTGATCTGTATTTACGCATCCGTTTGCATCAGTGCCTGTAACCGTATAGTTTTGAGTAGTTCCCGGTGCAAATGAAACTCCATTTGAGACGCCGTTATTCCAGGTATAAGAAACTGCTCCCGAACCGGAAAGCGTTGTGCTCTCGCCCATACAAATCGACTGATCTGCTCCTGCACTTACATT
>CAMLDR010000203.1 GCA_946478775.1 uncultured Flavobacteriales bacterium | reverse complement strand
GATCCAGATCGTCAGTACAATTCCAAGAACAGGAAGAATAAAATCAACGTACTTAAAGTGTAATTTCTCATTGAGTTCTTTGGCGAAAATCAATACGGTATGAGCAAAAGATTTCAGGGCAACAACTGCCAGTCCGCACGATACTCCAACAATCACACTTGAGATCAATAAGAATTGACGGGGAGTTAAACTATTTCTGAGAAAGAAAATTCCACCGTTCAGTTTTTGCAAAAATCGTGACAACATGCCTAAAAATACGACATATTAATTACCAATTACGAATTACGAATGCCTAATTTTTGAATTCCATTTTACTTAGGCGGCTAATTTTTGGCCAGGTGGGAATGCATTTTTGAATTTTATATTTGGATTCTGATAGCTACCGAAATGAAAAAGAGGTTGTTCAGACGAAGAACATATTCATCTTTTCAATTGTAACTTTTCAATTTTCAATTAATGAATAACTGACACATTTCCACGGAAGAGGTATTCCTGGTTATTGCCATCCACTACTTTCAGAACATAGATATACAAATTCGGAGCTACCAATTTTCCGCTTTGCTGATGAATTCCGTCCCAGCCCACTGTCGGATCGTTTGTCTGGAAAACCACCTGACCCCAGCGGTCCACGATCGAGAACTCGTATTTGGAAACGTCCTGAAAAGAAACAACCGGCATAAAAATCGGATTCAATCCTCCGGGCGTAAAGGCATTCGGTACATAAACCAAGGGTTCGATAACGGCACAAACCTGGTTTGAAAAACTCTGTTCCTGGAACCCGTATTGATTGATTGCTTCTTCAGCAATGACGAAATAACAGACTTTCCCGCTGTGCTCATATCCCAATTCATCTACCAGGTCTTCAAAATAGCGTTGATCAGGCGGCACAATCGCAGTTGGTGCAGCAGGAAAATTCCCGTCAATTCCTCTGTAAATTTGGTATTGGAGAACTCCTCCGTCATAATCTCCGTAAGGTGACCAGTTCAGATAAGTCGACAAACGCGTTTGATCAGCAGTCACTTTCAATAAGACTGTTCTAGCCCGATTCGAAATTGCTCCCAGGTTCCCGCAGCTGTCAATCACAATGGCGCGGTAAGTATAACTGAAGTTATTGACATCCACATCCAAATCAGTGATTGAAAGTGTGGATGCTGAAGCAGGAACTTCTCCCAAGACATCAAACTGCCCGGTTGTCGTATTGAACTTCTCAAAGCGAATAGCCTGAACATTGGATCCCGTAGCTATTTCATGTCTCAGTACAATGGTATTTTGATCTACCGTTGCCACCCTCAGGTAATGAATGGCCGGTGCTGTAGGTGCATTGATTACAAAGGACTGCTTATTTGAAAAGGCCTCAAAACCATTTGTGTTATTGGCTCGGACCATTACCGTATAATTCTGCAGCGGAATACAATCCAGGCTATAAGACGCATCTGTTGTGGTAGCAACCGGAACCCACGCGCCAGTTCCTTGTTTTACGAAAACAGTGTAACCGCTCAGGCTTCCTCCCCAACCCACATAAGGTGTCCAGGTTAATTCCGCTTGTGAAGTACAGCTGTTGGTAGCATAAGTGAGGAACATACTTGTATGCAGTTCAGCTTTTGCAGATGTTTGGAATGTTGGCGGAATTGCAGGAGTAAAACAGGAATCAAATGCTGCAATGGAATAGGTTTCCGGGCCAGTGACAGGGATCGGATGCGTGTAAGTGGTATTCGCAATTCCCCAAACGGTATCGATTTCGACCACAAAACCATTTGCATCCCGGTGATAAATAATGTATCCGTAAGTATCCGGTTCGTAATTCTGGTTCCAGGTAATGACCACATTTCCGGTAAGCGTATCAATAGAAACACTTGAAATAATAGGGATTTGCGGAGTAATGTCGTCCTGCAGGTTATCCCCGATAATGTTGGAAGACCACTGACAGGTTGGAGTAGAATAAACGACCTGGTAATTGAGGAAAGCAGAACAAATATCGATCGTATCAATAAAATGTGTGGTATTGTAAGGCAGTACGGCTATGGACGTCCATGTTCCCGTTGGGTATTCCCTGTAAATCGTGCAGAAATTGTCCATTCCCGGAAGCGGGTTCGGGGAAGGAATGTTCCAATCCAGCACTGCGGTCCCGTTTGCAGGATTGAGCAGGTCCAGGCGCACATTCTTTACAGTATCACTTGACATGGTAAGATTACATCCTGATTCTACCTGTATGTAATAATCGTGATCTGCTCCCGGATTCGGAACGATGGTGTTTGTAGTTCCAATCGGGAAAGATCCGATCAGTCCATTTTGAATGGAATACAGTTCGAAATCGACGAAGGTGTTGTTCGGGTCCGGAACGGGGTCCCAACTAATATTTAAATTGCCGTTGGGCAGTGTGGAAATGCAGTTGATAGTCGTTGCCGGAATAATTCCCGGATTTCGCACATGAATGGTTATTGTTTTGAAGGTCGTTTTCGGGATCTGGCAGAAATTATCCTGTACCCGGAATACAAATGTAAAGGTTTTCTCATCGTCCGTATTTCCGGAAGCGTCTACTAAATGCGCACAATCCGTTTGCCAGGAAAAATTGGTTGATACTCCCTGAACCCCGGTAATGATGGGTGTTTGATTCAGCGTTGCACATGGTGCCACATCACATCCTGCTGCACTGGTGAAATTGGTCCCGAACTGGGAACCGCTTGCATTCAGGTAATTGCTTTGAGGGCTTCCATCCTGTAAAAATTCGACATCCGTTGCCGTCAGGGTGAAATTCACGAGTGTTCCTGCATCTACTGTTGTTTCAAAAAGTCCTGCAAAAGGGCCTGTAATCACCGGCGCATTATTGGTTGCCGCACAGTTGGTTACGATCAGCTGCATCTCGCGTTCTACTTCGGCAATCAATACGCCATTGCGGTAGGATTGAGCGATCACTTTCAACACAAATCCGCCAATCGTAAACGAACGGAAACTTAAATGCCCATTTTGAGCATCTAAAGTCATGGGAACGTTCCCGGCATTGAAAGTGGCATCCGGAGTTGGGTTCAATGCACTGAAACCCGTTTCATAAGGAACAAATACCGGGTCAAGCGGCGGATTGTATGCTGCACCGATAATGCGGTCCATCGGGGCAGCCAGCATCGTTACAACTGAATCCAGGTCTTCATCCACCGGGTGCATGTTGTATTCGTAATTTTCACCGGCGCACAAAACCAAATAAGGGTCCTGCAGGAAACGGGGAGAATTATCGGCACAAACTCCCGCTGTAGCTCCCGGAATCGGGTACATGGTGGCGCGGACGGTTACTCCGTAGTTCGTTGGATTGGATAAGTTGGTGATATTGCTGTTACGCGAAAAGTTGCTGTAAGTAATAATCCATCCCTGTGCAGGTGGTACTCCCGACAATACAACAGGGTTCGACTGGTAAATGATCTTTTCAATTGCTCCTACTCCGTTCCCGGCATTTGCTCCGGAACCACATGAAAACGGATTGGGAGAGCCGGCCACTTGTGAGCAATTTGGTGAAATATCGGTTCTGCTTAAAAATAAAACAGGAATCGTAGAAAGCGAAGGATGGTTCCAGATCTTCAGGTTCTCAGAAACCGGATTGACGTCTACACCGTTGCAATCACGGTAAAAAACCAATTGAAAAACATAGCCGTTCCCGGTACATCTCCACGTGATCTCACCACCCATCACGTGGGTAGCATGGGCTTTAAAACCAAAAGCACACAGGATCAAAAGGAGAAATACTCGAACCATATTGTTTATAACGTAAAAACTTGCGTTTTAGTTTATTTTCTACCGCGGGATTGCGCTGATTACGCTGATTTTTTTATTTAAATCATTTACTACACTTATCCAGATGTCATTAAAACGTAAAAAGTTGGAATGCGTTGTGTTATCCGGCAGTAATCACCAAAAAGTCTTCGAAATTCAAATACTGTTTTGCCAATTCCCGGATTCTGGCAGGAGAAATATGCTTTATTTTCTGAATGGCATCGTCGTAAAATTCCAGGGTCAGTCCGTACATATCCACACTGTTGTACATATCCAGCATGGCGTAAGGTCCGTCGGCGCTTTTCAGCAGCTGCCCCAGCATGTAGTTCTTCACCAAATCCAGTTCATCCTCCGATACCAATTCATTTTGCAAACGCTCCAGTTCGAATTTGATCTCATTCAGGGTTAGCGGCAGCACTTCTTTTCCAACTTCCGTTACGATTACAAAATACCCGGTTTCATTCATATCCATCACTCCCGAACCAATTCCATATGTATAGCCTTTGTCTTCGCGGATGTTCGACATTAAACGGGAACCGAAATAATCTCCCAAAATGGTATTCAGTACCTGAAAATCGATGTAATCCGGGTGAGATTTATGAAACAGGAAACGTCCCATTCTAAGGGCACATTGAACCGCATCGTTTTTGGGAAAGTCAATTCGTTGTGCCTGGAATTTAAATCCGCCGGCATGTTTCACTTTCCCGTCAACAGCCCATTTACCGAACAAATCAATCAGTGCATCTACCTCATCCACTTCTAGGTCGCCCACCAGGGTAATCCGCGTCAATCCTTCCAGGTAATGCTGTTTCCAGTATTTTTTGTAAGTTAAAATGCTTGCCTCGTCGTAATCCGATTCTTCTGAAATGGTCGCATAATCCGGATCGGATGCGAATAAATGTTTCCGGAATTGCTGCTGTGCCACGTATTTTACTTTTTGCTGGTTTACAGCAAATTGCTGTCTCATGGACCGCAGCACATCTTCCACTTCCGTTTCGCGAAAAGCCAGATTCTGAATGGCATTTGCGACGATATTGGAGATCTTGCGCACGTGTTCACGCAGGCAGTAAATACTCACAACGGCTGTTTCGAATGAAATATCGGTATCCAGGAATCCTCCCAGGGCATCAATCTGCTCGTGAATTTCCACGGAAGAATGTTCTTTGGTCCCCGAAAGCAATAAGCTGTGAACAATTGCCGGAATGCTTTTATTTCCGCGGGTAATTCCTGCGTCGAAAAACAAATCCAGGCGCACGGTGTCATTCGGGACTTCTTTCATCCAAAGGAGCTTCACATCCGGAGTTACGTCAAAGATCTGAGGCTTTACAAACGAAATATGGTCTACCTGTTTCGTCTCAGGCTGCTGGGTTCTCACACTCATTCTTTGATAGCTTTAACGCGCAGAAGCGACGTGTTTTCTTTTTGGAATAATTCATTTGCAACCACCTTAATTTGATCGGCGGTGATACTTTGGTAAAGGTTGTTTTCCTCATTCACCCCATTCGCATCTCCCAACAATTCATACATACACAAGTTCATTGCGCGGTTTAGTAAGCCCTGCTCCTGGAATTCCTTCACCGTCCGGATCTTATTCAACAACTTGGAGGTTTCCGCTTCTGACATCAGCTCTTTTTTGATGTCTTCCAGCAAGGGCCAAAGCGCTTTGTCCAGTTCTTCAAACGAAACACCATCGCTCAGTTTACCGTCGATAATCAATAATCCTTCATCGAGTGAACCGGTAATGTATGCATTGATCGAAGTGACCAATTTCAGTTCTTTCTTCAGTTTGGAATATAAGCGGGAAGATTTTTCACGACCCAAAGCATCGGAAATAATATCGGTTACATAATACTCAAAACTTTTTCTTGCCGGCATTTTGAAGGTATAGTAAAACGCATCGTTGGGAACTTTTCGTTCGATAGTCAGTTCCCGGTATTCCGTTTGCTCCGGTTCTTTCGGAAGCATACGCTGCGGCTTCAGGGATGCCGGAATGTCTCCGTACCATTTATCAACCAGGCGTCGGGTTTCTTCCAGTGAAATATTCCCTGCAATGCACAAAATGGCATTTGCCGGATGATAGTGCGCTTTGAAAAAGGATTTGACATCCTCCATGGTCGCTTCCTCAATGTGCTGGATATTTTTTCCAATCGTGGCCCACTTGTAGGGATGTTTTTTATAGGCCAAAGGCCGCAGCTCCAGCCACACATCCCCGTAAGGCTGATTGAGGTAACGCTGTTTGAATTCTTCGATCACTACATTGCGCTGCACTTCCAGGCTTTTGGGCGTAAATGCCAGCGAAAGCATCCGGTCGCTCTCCAGCCACAATGCCGTTTCAATATTTTGTACCGGAAGCACATCGTAGTAATTCGTAATGTCATTCGAAGTAAAAGCATTGCTTTCACCGCCGGCGCGTTGCAGAGGAGCATCGAAATCCGGGATATTAACAGAACCGCCAAACATCAAATGCTCAAATAAATGCGCAAAACCTGTTTTTTCTTCTGATTCATCGCGTGCTCCCACATCGTAAAGGGTATTGATCACTGCCATGGGAGTGGTCGGATCAAAATGGTGCAGAACGGTTAGTCCGTTCTCTAATTTAAATCGGTTAAATGCGATCATTCAAATGCATATTTTGAGTCGCTTCGTTCATTCAAAGCAACTTTAAATTCGGTTATTATTTCACTGACAATGGCTGCTGCGGGTTTCATTTCGTTGATCAAACCGGAGATTTGACCCACTTCCAATTCGCCTTCCACCAAATCGCCTTCGAACATCCCTCTTTTAGCTCTTCCTCTTCCAAGCAGCTCGTTCAGTTCTTCATTCGTAGCACAGCGTTCATAAGCCTGCTCTACCCTTTCAAAGAATGGATTTTTGATCAGGCGAACAGGCGTCAATTCTTTCAAAGTTAACATGGTAGCACCTTCCTGTGCGTTCAAAACCTCGTCTTTGAAATTTTGGTGAGCAGAAGATTCCGGGGAAGCAATGAAACGCGAACCGATTTGTACCGCATCTGCGCCTAAAGTCATGGCTGCAAGCATCCCTCTTCCGGTACCAATTCCTCCTGCGGCAATTAACGGAATGGAAACCACCGATTTCACCAGCGGGATCAGGCACATGGTGGTTGTTTCATCCCGCCCGTTGTGTCCGCCGGCTTCAAATCCTTCGGCAACAATGGCGTCTACTCCGGCCTCCTGTGCTTTTAGTGCAAATTTGGCAGAAGAAACCACATGAACAACTGTAATACCGGCTTCTTTTAAGCGGGCTGTATATGTTTTCGGATTTCCCGCCGAAGTAAAGACGATAGGAACCTGGTGTTTGATAATGGTTTGAATGTGCTCCTCGATATTGGGATACAGCATCGG
>CAMLDR010000202.1 GCA_946478775.1 uncultured Flavobacteriales bacterium | reverse complement strand
CCATTATCCTCAATTTGTTTAATTCGTAACAACTTCATTAAAATCATATCGGTTAATGAACTTACGCGCATATCTCTCCAGGCTTCACCGTAATCGTGATTCTTTTTTTCCATCAGTTCAAATGCTTCCTGAGCTACTTCATTGTAAAGGCTCAAAGCCTGATCGGGTGTTAATTCAAGTCCCATCTCATCTGTTGACCGGCATTGAATAATGGCCATGATACAATAGTTCATCATCGCCCCGAATTCTCCTTCGATACTTTCCCCTACTTTATTCTCACCGGTTTCCTGGATCGTTCGGATGCGATTTGCCTTTATGAAGATTTGATCGGTTAAACTGCTGGCTCTTGCAATACGCCAGGAAGTTCCGTAATCTTTGGTCTTTTTAAGGAAAATTTCTCTACAACCCTGTACGATGTGTTGATATTGTTCCGATGTTTGTATCATCTATGTTGGTATGGAATTTTTAAGGTCTGAAAATACACATTTTTCGCGAGAACGGGCGCTAAACATCCGTGGTAAGTTATTCACTATTTCTGAACCGCAGGTGATGGGAATTGTCAATTGCACACCGGATTCTTTTTACCCGGACAGTCAAAGTTCTTCTATCGAAAAACAACGGAATTTAATCGATCTGCACGTGAAAAACGGTGCAACATGGTTAGATATAGGTGGTTACTCGAGCAGACCGGGTGCGGAACACATCACTGAGAAAGCCGAAATTGAACGAATCAAATTTGCTGTTTCTTACACATTGGAGCATTATCCCGAAGTGAAGATCAGTGTTGATACCTTTCAGTCCGAAGTGGCTTCTTACGCATTACAGCAAGGTGCGCACCTGATCAATGATATCAGTGGCGGACTGATCAATCCGGAAATTTTTTCGATCACGGCATCCCATCAGGTACCATTTGTTTTAATGCATATGCGCGGAACCCCGCAAACAATGGCTCAGCTAAATCACTACGAAAACCTGCTCCGGGAAGTTATCGTTGAATTGGGAGTTCAATTGGAAAAAGCACGAGCCGCCGGACTAAAGGATATTCTGATTGATCCCGGTTTCGGATTTGCGAAGAACAGTGAACAAAACCTGGAATTGTTTGCTTATATGGAAGCGTTTCAGTTCTTCGACTGCCCGGTTTTAGTTGGAATCTCCAGAAAATCGATGATCTATAGAACACTGGGGATTGATCCTTCGGATTCACTGAACGGGACAAGTGTTTTGAATACAATGGCCTTGGATAAAGGAGCGAATATTCTTCGTGTTCATGATGTAAAAGAAGCGGTTGAAACGGTGAACCTTTGGGAGAAAATCAGAATGGGTAATTATCAATTATAAATGGCTTAATTATCAAGAAAGGTATTCCTCTTCTTGATAATTGATAATTAAATCATTGATAATTACCTAAAATACTTTTTCGCTGATCTTTGAAACCGGATAAGCATTCATCGTCGCCGAGGCAGTAGCAACTAATTCTCCTTTTTGATTCATGACCTTTCCCTCCACGAATAAAATGCGCTTTCCGGATTTGACAACTTGTGCTTCTGCCATTAAAACATCCTCTCTCAAAGCGGGAATCAAATAAGAAATGGTCAGATTTACTGTAGAAACGACTTTCAGGTCTTCACAAACTTCCGTCAAACAAGCTACACCAAGTGCTGCATCAATCAAAGCAGCTACAGAACCACCATGTGCCGCAAAAGGCGTTGCCAAATGCTCATCTTTTACAGTCATTCGGTACACGACATGTCCTTTTTTGGTGACCTCGAAATCCATTCCTAACAAATCACCAAAGCGATTCCAGATAATGTACTGCTGAATGATCGGATGTTGTTTTAAATCTGTCATCCGTTCGCAGGTTGCATTTGTACGACATGCTCTTGCGGAGAGGTCAAATTCAGACCTTCATTTGCAAACTCTTCGTAAATCTTTTTGTTCAGCGCATAGTAAACATCCCAATAATCAGTAGTTTTAGCCCAGGCGCGAACAGTGATCATGACTGAAGCTCCCAATTCTCCAAGAGCAACAAAAGGCGCCGGATCTTTCTTCACCTTCTTATCATCCGATAAATATTTCAGGATCAATTGATGGGCTTTCACATAGTCGTCTCCATAAGAAATCGGAATACTCCAATCTACTCTGCGCATATGTGCTTTTGTGAAATTGGTTAAAGGCCCGTTGGCAATGGGACCATTGGGAATGACAATCACTTTATTATCCGAAGTATGCAGATAGGTGTAGAAAATTTGAATTTCTTTGACTGTTCCCTGTAAGCCTTGGGTTAAAATAGTGTCCCCTACTTTAAAAGGTTTAAACAAAAGAACCATTACTCCTCCTGCAAAATTGGAAAGTGTTCCGGAGAAAGCCATACCGATTGCCAAACCTGCGGCACCCAAAATAGCAACGAAGGAAGTCATCTCGATACCCAATTGGGTAATTGCCGTGACAACAACAAGTATTTTGAGAATAATTGTCGTTAAACTGGATAAAAAAGTGATCAAACCAAGATCTACTTTTCCTCTCGTCAAAATCCGGACTACTAATCGACCAACCCATTTAGCAAGCCAAAAGCCCCCCAAAAGTATAACAACCGCAAAGATCAGGTTCGTTCCCGACTTCACAAGCCATTGTTTTCCTTCGTCTAAACTGAAGCCAAAAAGACGGTGAAAATCACCAGCGAGTCCTGCCTCGATCTTTTCTTTGGCTTCCGTTCCGGTCTTTTCAATCTTCTCAGCTGCAACAAATAAGAAGTTCATCATATGATCGCTTTTTACGGGAATTTAGGAAATTGCTGGAAATTCGGCTCTCTTTTTTCCAAAAACGCGCGTTTTCCTTCCTGAGCTTCCTCCATCAGGTAATACATCAAAGTAGCATCTCCTGCAAACTCCATCAAACCTCTTTGTCCGTCCAATTCCGCATTTAAACCGCGTTTGATCATACGAAGTGCCAAAGGAGAACGCTTCATCATTGTCTGACACCACTGAACAGTTGTATCTTCCAAATCTTTCAACGCAACCACTTTGTTGACCATTCCCATTTTTTCTGCTTCATCGGCAGTATATTGCTCACACAGGAACCAAATTTCACGTGCTTTCTTTTGTCCCACATGACTTGCCAGGAATGAAGAACCGAAACCGGCATCAAAGCTTCCTACTTTCGGACCCGTTTGTCCGAAACGTGCATTATCCGAAGCAATGGTAATATCACAAACTACGTGAAGCACGTGTCCGCCTCCGATTGCATAACCATTTACCATGGCAATAACCGGTTTAGGCAAAGCACGGATGGCTTTATGAACGTCCAATACGTTCAAACGGGGAACTCCGTTTTCAGAAATATATCCTCCAATTCCTTTCACATTCTGGTCCCCTCCGGAACAAAATGCTTTATCTCCTTCTCCCGTCAAAACAACAACACCAATGTCTTGTCTTTCCCTGCAAATCTCCAATGCGTCCAACATTTCCATGTTCGTTTCCGGACGGAAAGCATTGTAAACTTTTGGTCGGTTGATGGTGATTTTTCCGATTCCATCGAAGAATTCGAATTTGATATCTGTATAAGACTTGATACTTGTCCAGTTTCTGTTTGACATATTCTTTTGTTTTTGGTTTACAAAAATAGCAATGCTTGCATAAAATCCCTTATTCTTTCGATTATAATTACAAGATAAAAGGTGGTTGAATGCTTACGCTAAAGCTTCAGCATAAGCATAGCGGAGTTGAAATCCCTTTTACTTTTCGCCGGTCGGAGTATACATCGTCACACCGTTTTCCTGGTATTCCTCCATCATTACTTCCAGCATTTTACCGGCATCAAAAACCAGTGTTTTTGCTTTACCGATCGTTGAACGTGTCATCACCTCTTTTGCTTCAAAAAGCGGTAACAATCCATCGCATTTGCGTTTTGCGGATTGTTCCGGATTGTGAACTTTCACTGAAACTGGGACACGATTCCCGTTCACCTGCCTTACTGAAACATGGAATACTTCCGGATAGTAGACCGGAAATTTAAAATCGGGAACAAGGTCTTCCAAAACATGCAGGGAAGTTCCGGCATTGTCTAATGTGACCCCGACATACAGAATTTTCCCATTCGCTTCGGCAAGCCGGGCAAAAGGGCTGTTTCTGGTATAAGGTGTTTCTTCTCCCAAATGTCCGTTCGTAAACCAGCTGGCTTTCGGGCCAAAACAGCAAACCGGTTCCGTGGGACTTTCGGAGCGCAGAACTCCGGGAAGCTTCCGGAAGTATTCGGTGATTGCTCCCATTCGCGACGGATCGTTCTGAACGTCAAACTCTTCCAGGTTTCGGATATAATCCAGCTGATAACCCGCATTCGGAGAACTTGGCATTAGCAAATTCCCGGAGTCACCAATCACCTGCAAAAGCGCATCTACGAGTGTTTTAGGGCCGCCTTCTACAAAACCGATCTTTGAAAAACTGCTGTGAACCAATACGGAATCACCCGCTTCAATCCCACAATTGCGGATATCAGCAACCAATTGCTCGAATGTAACTGCTTCTCCTCTCTCCGCCTGCTGTTTGAGTTCTTTCCGCTGCTTTTCTTTCTTTTTTTCACGGTAAGCATCCAGGATCTTTCCTGGAACCAGTGAACGAATAAAGTCTTTCAGAGCTGACATCTTATTCCAGGATCGGTTTGATCAGTTTGTTTTCAGGAACGTAGAAATAATGCATTTCGGTTCCTTTCGTAAGAATATAAAAATCGTCCTGAACTTTTCGGATATTGACGTATTCCAATGGAACGACCAATTTTCCCTTGTTGGTATAGATTCCGTAAAATGCTCCCAAAGAAACCAGGAAATGTGATTCATCAAGCGGTTTGATCGTAGTATGCTCTACCGGAATAACAGTTTCGCCTTTGGCATTCACCGCACCTTTTAAAGTCAATAACTGGATAACCCCCAGCCCCGATTTAAAACTTTCTGCGGCTTCATACATCGGAGGAATAACCGCTTTGTTCTGTAAGTCGACAAATCCCCATTTACCTCCTTTTTCGAAGGCAATTAAGGAAGAAACAGCACCTAATTTGGAGTACGTAAGCGGAACAACCGGTTTTCCAAAACGATCAATGATCCCGAATTTTCCGGCTTTCGAAACTTTGGCATACATTCCGGAGAATTCTCCTTCTGAACGTGCATTCGTAAAGTAATCAAAAGTGGCTGGAATAACAGTTTGTCCTCTTTTATTCAAATACCCGATCTTATCATCTGAAATCACCAAAGCTCTGTCAGAAACCAGAGTTCCAATCTCTTCGATAGGGATTGTTTTGATTTCATTTCCCTGGAAATTAGCCAGCTTCGCGAATTGATCCCCTTCAATAATGATGGCAGAATCGCCGAACAGGTTAATGGATTCGTACAAAGGCTTTACTTTAAAAGAACCGAAAGCATCAATGTATCCTTCCAAACCTTTAAAGGTCACTTTGGCCATTCCACCGGAAAAGGAAAATGCTTCTTCATATTGTTCCGGAATGCGCGGATAACCCAAGCCATCAAAATAACCGTACAAACTATCTTTGATTGCGTAGATCAATCCTTCTGAAAACTGCCCGATATCTTTGTATTGCGGTTCAACAATGTAAGCACCGGAACGGTCAATAATCCCGAATAAAGTATCCATTTGGATGATCGCCCTGCCTTTATCGAAATCATTGGCGCTGGAGTATTTAAACGGAATAACGATTTCATTCGCCTTGTTGACAAAACCGTATTTCCCGCTTTTCTCTGCCCATGCCAGGCCTTCTTTGAAAAAACCAACCGTGCTGTACTGAGCCGGAATAATGATATTTCCATTCAGGTCCATCCAACCGAATTGTCCGGCATTCTTATAAGGAATAATTTGCTGGGAACTTAATTTTTTGTCTTTGGTAATTTCGTCCTTGTAAGGATAATTCGGGTATTCGTTTTGAAATTTTTCCAATCGTTCCAGCGAATATTCGGCCATATACAACTGGTAAAGTTTTCTCCAGGCATTTTCTACATTCCTGTTTTTGGGATAAGTCTTGATAAATAGTTCGTAATCCTTCACTTGGTTGCGTACGGTACTTAAACTGTAAACCTGGTCTTGCGCATCAGCAACATATGGATTTGCAGGGAATTGTTTTTCAAAGCCCAGAAAAGAAGAGATGGTTTTTCCATCCGTATTCTCTTTATACTGCAAACGGTGGAAATTATTCAGCGCTTCCTTTTTAAAGTCCGATTCCGGGTACTTCTTCAAAAACAGATCAAAAGCAGCAGAAGTATTGGCGTTCTTCGCTTTCAGGTAACCAATGGAATCGCGGGAATAAATTGCTTTGATTTGTTCGGCAGCCCATGGATTCTTTTTTTGGTAAAGATCATAGTTTTCTTCGGAAGGATTTTTTAGAACCACTTTATAAAGCCCGGTTGAAATTTCCTTTCTCAGGACTTCAATTGCTGCGTAATCAAATTGGTGTTTTTTCAGTGCTTCTTTTTGTTTGTCCTTCATTGCACCGTAAGTTTTTTCGGAACGAACAATTGCAGAATAAGCAGAATCTAATTGGTGGAAAGGATTATCTGTGCGGGAATAAATGACTGCCAAGCCGTAGTTTGCCGCCGACTCGTTTGATTTCAGGGATTTTTCAAATTGTTTCTTTGCTTCGAAATAATTGAATTGACTCAAAGCTTTGAATCCGTCGTCGATAGAACCCGCACTCACGTAATTAAAAGCACAACTAATAAATAGAACTAAAATCTTAATCTGCAGTGAACTCATGATACAAATATAACCAACTAACTACTTAAAGATAACTTAAACGGGGAGTAAAAGCTTAAAAAAGGTCAAAAAAAACCCTGACGAAGCAAGCTTGTCAGGGTTCGTATTTCGAGTGTGAAATTACTTTTTGTATTTTCCGTAACGATTGTTGAATTTATCGATACGACCTGCAGTATCCACGAACTGAACGATACCAGTAAAGAACGGGTGAGACTTGTGAGAGATATCTAATTTTACCAATGGATACTCATTTCCATCCTCCCAAGTAACTGTTTCTGATGTATTAGCAGAAGAATGACATAAAAATGAATACTCATTGGTCATGTCTTTAAACACTACTAATCTATAATCTTCCGGGTGAATACCTGCTTTCATATGTTGTTAATCTTAATTATTCTAATTCAAAAATGGTTTGCAAAGATAATCAAACTTTTTAATTCACAACAAAAAAAATAAAATGGATTACATTTCGTTA
>CAMLDR010000201.1 GCA_946478775.1 uncultured Flavobacteriales bacterium | reverse complement strand
AATTCAAAGTGATGATAGGAATTGCCGGCACACCGTCAAATTCATCTGCTCCAATATCCGGAGCAGTAGCCCCGCCATTTACAGAACCTGTAGGTCCCGGACGCGCATCGCCGTCAAAATCAATTGTAACTGAACCAATAGTAATACCTCCGGATTCAATTGGAGTTGGTGTAACTCCCATATTCAAATGAAGGTTAGCAGTTGGAACATCAACAAATGTTACGGTAACAGCTGAAGAACTGTTTGCATCTGATGCAGCCGCTGTTCTCCACGTGTTAAATGTTTGATCTGCGGCACCCCATAAACCTACAGTTGCAGGAGCTGCATTCAATACATTGTAGTTACTGGCATTTAATCCCCATCCCGTAGCGGTTGCTGTTGTAGGTTGGTTTCCAATTGAATAATGCTTGCCCGTACCTCCGGTGCGGATATTCGAAACGATGTTATTGCGGAAGTTAATGGGTGAACTAACTGCTGAAGCTGTATTATTGTTTCCTCTAAGGAATCCAAAAGAAGGAAGAGCTCCCGAAGCAGCCGTTCCTGAAACAGAAATAGAGTTATTGGAAATGTTCAACGTACCGGTTGAGGTAGCATTATTCCAAATTCCTACAAATTCGGTATTCGTAGTTTGCGCATCACCAACAGAGATCATATTGTTAGCGACAGTTACAGAAATACTAACAGACTGAAACAACATTCCTGATGCTGTAGGGGGTGTAGTTGCAACTGCCATAGTAGATGCATTGCGAATGTCGTAAATGCGATTCGATGTAACAGATCCGGAAGTTACTCCGGCAAAAACAAGACCGACAGCGTTTGTCTGAACAGCGCCTGTATTGGTTGCAGCAATGTTGTAGATTGTATTTCTGTTAACGATCCCGCCCCCAGTTGCAGAACCAGAGTGTAATATACCAAAGACAGCCAAGATAGCAGAGTTTGCACCCGAAATGTTATAAACCGTGTTAAAACTAATAGTTGCAGCTCCCGTGCCTGTAAAATTGATTCCTCTAATGCTTGAATTGGTGGTACCGTTTTGGTTCAAGTTAGCAACGACATTCGATTGAATGGAAGTAAGATTAGAAGAATTACAATCAATACCTCTTATTAGTTGAGACCCTGAAGTAGCTACAGTAGATGAATTAATACTATTTGCCGTTGCAGTACTACCGATTGTATTTGAATTAATCACCGGAGTACCTACAGTAACCTGAATACCTGTAATAGACGCAGCAATTGTAGTTGAGGATCCCAACGCGGTAATCGATCCGACGGTATTTCCGGAAATATCCACAGTTCCTGCAGAACTGCTATTAATACCAACAATCAAACCACCTGAAGTACTAGTTGTAGCAACAATAGAACCTGTTCCGGTTCCTGATCCGATTGTATTCGGAGTAACGTTACCGACATTCACGTTTCCGTTCGTAATATTAATCCCGGCCAAAATACCGTTTCCTGTTGATGCACCACTTGAAGTAGTCAAATTAATTGCTGCAATGGTATTCCCTTGAACAGAAGAAGCTGTTGTAGTACCAGCTGAGATATTGATTCCAATAAAACGGGTCGCAATTGTACCGGTCATTGTATATGTTCCAGTACCAGTTGATGAAGCATAACCGATCGTATTTCCTGTAATTACAAACCCATTTCCGGTAGTATTATTTACCTGGATACCATTATGGATACCTCCTGCGATATAAATCCTCGTTGCAGTTTGGAACAATTTATTATTGGAGATTGTCCAGGCATTATTTCCTGCTCCTATCAATACACCGTTCGTAGCAGTTCCCGCACTGAAGAAATTAGATATATTATTGCCCGTAATCGTATTGTTATCATTGAACTGGGCAGCCGTTGTAGTTGTTCCAACCGAATAGATCGCATTTGCCGGAGTTGTTGCTCCATCAGCGATATCACAATTCAGAATAGCATTATTATCGTTACCGTTTGCTCCGGTAGTTGTTCCAAAAACAATCGTACCCGAAGTAACCACAGTGTTCACACTTCGTACAATTGCATTTGTAATCGTATTGTTATTTGCATCGTTGTTGAACAAAATCGCATAACTTGCACCTGCATTTGTATTTGCAATAATCAGGTCGTTTGCACCTGTTTGGTTCACACGTCCATCAAAAGTCAGGTTCGTTGCACCATTCAAATTTAATGTTCCCGTTGTATTTGCACTTGTAATAGAAAGTCCGGAAACAGTAGGATAAACTTTAACGGTGAATGCTCCGGTTCCAATATTATTGCAGCTTTGAATCGGATAAGTTTCAGGAGCAGCCGGATAACCGGTAATCAATTGAAGTTCCACATTTCCTGTTAATCCTTGTGCATTAATAGCTGCAAAAGCAGTAGTTAAATTTTGATAATCTCCTCCTGAACCAACGGTTTTAGTACCACCGGCAAAAGAGAAAGCAGTTGTGGATTCACTCCCTAATAGTTCGGGAGTACTTTCACTAACTTCGCCGTAAGCCACCACTTTCCAATAGTACAATGTACTCGCCGAAAGTCCGTTTGCAACATAAGAAGTATTATTAGCAGCAATTTGACTAAAAAGCGTATAAGTAATTCCATCAAGGGAGCGGTAGATTCTATATCCGTTTTCAGTGGTCGCATTATCGGTCCAGTTAAGAGTCATAGTTGTTCCTGCAACTGCTGTAAATGAAAGAGCAGTTGGTGCCGCCGGTAATGCAGGAGTAAAGGAATAAACTCTTCTCGAACCGTCAGCTGCTGAATTTAAAGCCGTGATATCTCCGGTTGCAGCAACATTGGGGTTAGCAGCATAGGCAGTAGTTGAAACTGTTTGGGTAGAATAATTGATAGCTGCAAAAGAATTCACCGCCGCCCCTATAAAAAAACCAATAGATGGAGCTCTGTTACCAGCGGTAATACTAGTTGCAGACATCGTTCCATAAATGTAATCTATCTTACCGGTTGTTTCAGACAAAACCATTTGAAAAGTGGATGTTCCGGCTGCAGCAGTAGTTGTCCAGAACACCTGCATATTCAGGAACTCAACCACCAATTGGCGGTTTGGAGCTGCTCCGATTACTTTATAATGAACTTTCCCGGAAGTTGTTCCTGTACGAAGATCAGCATTAAACGCACCCAATCTAGGCAATGCAGATGAACCACCTGTTAAGGTGAAAACATTTGTTCCAATAGCAGTACCCCCAAGCTGCATAACAGCATCTTCATTAACTGAAAATTGAGTAAATGTACTACCCATAAATGGAAAAGTAAATCCGATTGGAGCTAACCCAGAGGTGGTAGCATCCACTCCCGGAGCAATCAATTGCGTTGTTCCGGTGCTCATATCAATTAGAGAACCGGCAGCGTTGGTTGAAAAAGCATAATTAGCAGAACTCTGCGCTCTCAACAATCCATTTGGCATAAAGCACATGAAAGCAAAAATGGCAGAAAGGGCTAACCACTTCTTAAAGAAATTATTCTTCATAAGTAAAAATTAAAATGTGCAGAAAATAAAGAGTGAAAACACATGGTGGCGTTCTTCATTCAGATTCTATAATTTAAGTAACAGCCACAAAAGTGACACTATCCTAGCCACAAACAAAATATCCAAGCCTATTGACACGACAACTATTGACTTAATAAACCGATTTAGCAAATTTCACAGAAACTTAATAAATAGTTAAATACAAGTAAAATCAGGGGGAAATGGGTTAAAACAAGGGTAAACAAGAAACTTAATTACTGTTAATTATTTAACGTAATAATTTGAAATATTTTATCAACACATTAAAAGCAAGCGTCCCAAAAAGCTTTAAAATGTTAGGCTTGGAAACAATTTGTTGATTTTTGATACGGCGATTTTAAAAAATTATTTTTTAACAAAAATGTTAAATAAAACAAATCGCTTGAATATATACTTCACCACTTCGAACTGACAAGTAATTTTTTTCATGTTCGTGCGTTTTACTCTTTAACCCCGCAACAGTTTTGGAGTTGCCCGAATATTTGTCTTATTTTACGGACCATATGTAATCCCCCAAACAAATGAAAAACACCGTCGTTGTACTTCTCTCCATCATCCTGAATTCTCAGGCTGTTCTTGCACAGACCTATTTAGGATTTGAATACAACCCGAATATTCCGGTGAAAGCAGGAAGTACAACCCTGAAAAATCCATGGGCAGGAGGAATTAATTACGGACAATTCTCCTCCATCGATTACAATTTTGACGGATTGGACGACCTGGTCATCTTCGACCGAAGCGGAGACGAATTCGTTTTGATGAAGCACACCCTCAATGCATCCGTCCATGGGTACGAATATGTTTACAAAGGATACCAGTTCTTCCCTTCGGATTGCAAATACCGGACTGCTTTTGTCGATTACGATTCTGATGGAAGGAAAGACATTTTCACCTATGGGATCAGTGGAGTAAAAGTTTACCGGAACACCGGCAGTTCTTCACTTGGGCTTCAATGGCAGCTGATTACAGATATTCTCCAGACAGATTATGTAGGTAATATTTCCAACCTTTATGTAAATGCGGGCGACATTCCGGCTTATGCAGATGTGGATTTCGACGGCGATATGGACGTCCTCACTTTTCATATCGGTGGGCAAAACCTGCTCTACCACCAAAATCAAAGTATGGAACTTTATGGCATTCCGGATTCTTTGACCTTTGTTTTAAAAAATCAGTGCTGGGGGAAATTCAGTGAAGATGCCAACAGCAATGATCTGTTTCTGAATGAGACAGCTTATCCCTGTGAAAATGGAGACGTTCCAAATCCGTTGAGACCTGAAAATCCGGGAAAAGAAACCGAAAACGAACCTATAGCAGACTTTTCAGTTGCTTCGGCTCATAAAAGCATAACGAGACACACAGGCTCCACGATACTGGCCATTGATGTAAATAATAACGGGGTAATGGATTTAATCCTGGGCGATGTTTCCTACGCCGGAATTACCTTATTAATGAATGGAGGAACCGCTCCGAATACCAATTCCGCGATGATTAGTCAAACCCACGACTACCCAAGCGCAGCCAATCCAGCATCCATGCAGGTCTTCCCGGCTATGTACTGGGAAGATGTGGATTTCGACGGGAAAAAGGATTTGATCGTAGCACCGAATGCAAGAACAATTTCTGAGAACCAAAAAAGTGTGCAGTTTTTCAAAAACACAGGAACGAATGCGCTTCCGAATTTCGTTTTCCAGGAAAACAATTTCCTGCAAAAGGAGATGATCGATCATGGTTTGGGAAGCATTCCTGTCCTGGTAGATGAAAACGGTGACGGATTGAAAGATCTGCTGGTTGCGAATTTTGTCCGCTACAAAGCTACTTTGAACCTGGAATCAGCATTCCAACTTTACCGGAATACAGGTTCGGCTTCCAATCCGGAATTCACACTGGTAAACAACGATTATTTAGGGCTTACTTCACTTGGATTAGGATTAAGGGCTGTTCCAACTTTCGGAGATTTGGACGGGGATGGTGACGAAGATTTGATCATCGGGCAGGAAAATGGAAATCTGCGGCGTTTCACGAACACTGCGGGTGCAGGAAACCCAATGAACTTCGGTGCCTCCGTTCCCTTAACGGATAATAATGGAACTCATATCAATGTGGTTTCGTATGCGTTTCCTCAACTCTTTGATCTCAATAAAGACGGATTATTGGACTTACTCATCGGAAGGAAAACCGGGGAAATTTCCTACTATCAAAACACGGGAACTGCAGCCTCGGCTGTTTTCACTTTAATCACTCAAAACTTAGGACAGGTTGATATTTCACCCAATCCGGACGGATATGCCGCACCACACTTCTTTCGTGAAAACGATACCACTCATTTGTTCGTGGGAAATTATAACGGGCAGCTGAGTTATTACAAAAACATTGACGAAAACCTTGCTGATGGCGATGCTTTCAGTTTGTATTCGGATACTTACCTGAACATGGATGTGGGCCTTTACAGTGCTTTCTTTGTAAATGATATCGATGAGAACGGATTCCTGAACTTATTCGCAGGACAAGACCTGGGCGGATTATTTCTTTTTGAAGCAGATCCTTTGAGCACTTCCTCTGTTAATGAATTAAAGGCGGAACCAAACCTGGTACTTTTCCCGAATCCGGGCAGTCAATTTATTCGCATCCTTTCAAAAGACGGATCCTATTACGACCTGAAACTCCACGGTGTTTATAACAACCTGGGGCAAAAGCAGCCAATCGAACTTTCAGGAACAATACTTGACGTTAGCGGCTTGAGCAGCGGATCTTACTATTTTGTGCTTGAAACGAACGGAAAGATCGAGCATTTGAACTTTATTAAAAATTGACTCGAATAAGCTTTAAATATTTGAATATCAATCAACTAAACACAAATCTGTTCACATCTTTATGAATTTGTAAACACGATTATTTGTGAATTTTAAAATTTCAAAATTCGCAAAGAAAGAGATATCTAAAGTTTTAGGTATGTCTCATAACTTATGGAACGAGACCATTCAATGGATCGAACTTCCTTCTCAAAAATCCCGAACAAAGTAGATCCGGAACCGGTCATAGAAGCATAAACCGCCCCTTGCTCGTATAAGTCCTTTTTGATTTCGTTCAATTCCGGGTATTTTAGGAAAACAGATGCTTCAAAATCGTTCACCAGGTGATCTTTCCAGGTATGAATGGGCTTTGTCAGGATTTCTTTCAGCGGTGTGCGCTCACTATTCGGAACAACTCCTTCATACCCTTCTTTCGTAGAAACATGAATTCCCAGGTTCACCAGCACCACATACTTATTTTTTAGATCGAAATCCAGCGGACTTAATACTTCCCCTCTTCCCGTTGCAAACTGCAAGCCTCCATCAATGAAAAAAGCGCAATCGGAACCAATTTTAGAAGCCATCTCCTTCAGTTGTTCGTTTTTCATTTCCGGGGCATAGGTATCACGAAGTAATTTCAATGCAAATGCAGCATCGGAAGAACCACCTCCCAAGCCCGCACCCATTGGAATAAGCTTATGAAGGTGAAAAGCAAGTGGTGGAAGAACTTTGTATTTTCTGAATTCTTTCTCGGCATCCAATACCAAATTACCCGATCCGGGAATCTCCAGACCGGAAGTTGTAAAAGCTGCCTGCCCGCTTTCAACCAATTCAAGAATATCGTGAAAGGGAAGCTCCAACATCGCCGTTTCCATATCGTGGTAGCCATCTTCCCGTCTTTTCAGGATGTGCAAACCCAGGTTTATTTTGCATGTTGGAAAATTAATCATGTCGTAAAATTAATAGATGCGAACTATTTTCGTAAATTTCGCACCTCAAAATAGCATCAAAATAGCAATTATGTCTACATATTTAGATTTTGAAGAACCTTTAAAGGCTTTAGAAGAACAAATTGAACAAA
>CAMLDR010000200.1 GCA_946478775.1 uncultured Flavobacteriales bacterium | reverse complement strand
AAAATTTTTTGTTCGTTAAATTTTCTTTACATTTAGTGCATCTTTAATTTACTTATGTTATGAAAAAACTTTTACTTTCCCTTGGGTTAGTGCTTGTTGGTTCGACTGCTATGTCACAAGTGATATTCTCAGTTGAAGAGCCGGCATCAATCGCAGGATTCTATGATTTCACATCAAATGGTGATGGTTCAAGCTGGGGAACAGCAACATTAGCTGGTTTACCACCGGTTATCGACACAGTTGTAATTGCGAATGACGGTACTCCCGGAGTAAATGCTCAGGGAAATCCGGCATCGGCAACAGGCTGTAACGCTTTCACTTTACCTGCACAAAGTTTAGCAGGAAAAATTGCTTTGGTATTCCGTGGTGACGGAGGAAACCCGGGAGTTGGTGCTTGTGGGTTCGGTGTGAAAGCACAAATGTGTTATAACGCCGGTGCAGTTGCAGTAATCATCGTAAACCGCGATGCAACTGTTCTTGCAATGAATGGTGGTACAGAAGGTGCTGCGGTTCCAATTCCTGTTGTGATGGTAAACCTTGCTACAGGGGTTTCAATTATGAACGCTATTAATAATGGCGACGATGTGATTGCTTTAATCGGTGACAAAACAGGTTATTACGATGATGACATCTCTACATTTGACAACAGTTCTGTTAGAGCAAACTTTGGTTCCAAGCCGCTTGCTTTGGCTCAAAATGCTTCTGAATTCTCTTTAAATCCTGGAACATGGGTTTATAACTATGGAAACAACAGCCAGACTGGTGTAACATTGAACACGGTTATCGAAAGAAACGGAACTTCAATCTACAACCAAACGTCATCAGCTGTTACTATTGCTTCAGGAGACTCAGCGTATGTAACAACTCCTGTGTTCTCAGCAGCTTCTTACACTGCAGGTCAGTATGAAATTATCTACACAGTTGATATGACTGCTGCTGACGAATTTGAAGGAGACAACGTATCTACAAGCACTTTCGCTTTAACGGATGATCTATGGTCATTAGCTGGTTTGAATGCTACTGCAGACACTGTTAAGGCTGATGGTTTTTACCGTGCTGCAACACTTCCTACAACACAATTTGAGTCATGTATCGTATTGGAAGATGCAAATGCAGGAAGACTTAAAATGGACGGTGTAATGTATGGTGGTATGACTGTAGGTGCTGCAGATACTGCAACTGTAACATTGGACGGAGTGGAAGTTACCTGGACTTTGTATGCATGGAACGATGCAGACAATACAATTACAGGAGGAACATTTGATTTGTTAAGCCCTGCTGCTGAAGGATCTTACATCTACCCGGACCCTGCAGATGCAGAATTGGAAGCGACTGTTTTCATGCCGATCACAAGTGCACCTTTTTACCAGTTGGTAAACAATCAAACTTACTTGTTGTGTATCAACAACTATACTCCGAAAGTTTACATGGCGTACAGCACAACAGATCATTATGACCTTGCAATGAACACGGACGATATGATCCGTTTCCCTATCCGTTCGGATGTTGGTACATGGACTCCTGCAGGATTCTCAGGTCTTCCGGTTCCTTCTATCGCTATGAGAACAGGTGAAAACTTAAGTGTTGCTGAAACTCAAACAGTTGAAGCTTCTGCATTCCCTATCCCTGCAAAAGAAGTAATTACTGTAAAAGTAAATGCTGCAGGTGATGCTGATTTGAGAATTGTAGACATGGCTGGTCGTGAAGTTTCTACGCAACAAGTGAAAATTGAAAACGGTCAATTCAACACTTCCGTAGAAGGAATGAACGCAGGTACTTATGTATTTACATTGAATTACGCAAATGGTACTACAAGCCGCTTCAACGTGGTTGTATCTAAGTAATCAGATATAAAAATTATGGAAACCGATCCGTCAGCTGACGGATCGGTTTTTTTGTGCTTTATAAATTGGAATTCTGCGAAAGACAATACGGTAAAAATGGTGGTAGGGGCGCATTGCAATGCGTACCTACTCTATTACAATCTTGGAAGCGTGATCAGAACAGTGGTTCCGGCGGCAGAAGTTTCTTCAATTTCAATCGACCCGTGGTGGGTTTCCACGATCTGTTTCACCATAGCAAGGCCTAAACCTGTTCCGGTAGATTTGGTCGTAAAATAAGGCTCGAAAATCGTTTGGATCTGGTCCTGCGGAATTCCCACACCATTGTCTTTCACCCGAACAAAAGCCCAGTGCTCATTCGTTTCCAACGAAATCACCAGTTGTGCTGTGGCATCCATTGAAACCGCCTGAATTCCATTTGAAACCAAATTATTCAGTACACGAAGAAGCATTTCTTTATCGCCCGGGATTGTAATGCTCGATTCAGGCTCGTTTAATTCCAAATTCACCCTCACGTTCCGGTCACCGTCGAATAATGCAACAACGGCCTTAATCAAGCTCACCAGATCGATTTCAGAGATAACCGGCTGCGGAAGCTTGGCAAAATTGGAGAATTCATTTGCAATGTGGGTCAGCGCATCGATTTGCTCGATCAAAGAACTCGTTACCCGCTCAATCCGCTCAGCTGATTTCGGATCGTTGGGATCAAAAACGCGCTGCAAATGCTGCACACTCAATTTCATCGGGGTTAGCGGATTCTTGATCTCATGAGCCACCTGCTTGGCCATTTCCCTCCAGGCGCTTTCACGCTCCGACTGGGCCAGTTTTGCAGCAGCTTCGGCCAATTCATTTAACTTGTGATTGTATTCCGCCACCAGCGAACCGATCTCATCCTGCGCTTTGTAATTGATTTGCGTGCTGTTCTTACCCAATTCAAACTGGGAAAAGCTTTTCCGCAACAACATCAATGGCCCGGTAAGCCATGAAGAAACGAGCAAGGCGACCAGGATAGACAAAACCAATAGGAGCATAAAGACATTCAGGATAGCCACAAAAAATTGTCTCAGCTGTTCTTCAAAGACATTCCGCTGGTCAAAATGCAGGATATTCAAATATCCCAGCAATTCATTCTCGTGGTTGAATACAGGCACATAACCGGACAAATAAACCAGCGAGCCGATGTTCTCTTCGTGAATGAACTCGGACCGCATACTGAATTGCAGTTCATAAAGTGCTTTTGGGTTCATTTGTTCGCTCAGCAAACCCATGTTGTAAATCTTCGTTCGGGAAGTACCGGCAAGAATTCCGTCCGACTGGTAGAGGTTAATGTCGGCGAGGAAAACCTTCGACCACCTTCTCAATTGGTAATCCAGTTCATCCTGGTTCTTATCACTGAATTTTTCAGACATAAACCGCTGCCTGGAATTAATTTCGTTGATCACCGATTTTACCTTCTCCCGGATCTGGTCCGTTGAATAACTTCTGTACTGGCCACTCAGCATCGTAGTACTTGCAATGCTGAATCCACCCAATGAAATCACGATCAACCCGATCAGGACCAACTGAATCTTTGTGATCATGGAAATTCCATTGGAAACTTTTACCTGGTTCAGCTGCTTCAATAACAAAATAATGGTCAACATGGCCCCAAAGCACACCAGCAAAATGGAAGTGGTTGTTAAATAAGACAACCAGGATGGAATGGTTTTACTCAGGATAATGGCATCTGTCTTTGATTTCTTAAAGATCAGGTGCTCAAACCCATCTTTTTCATACCATTGATGGCCCTCAACAGCCTCATCGCCAAACATCTTTAAATTGGTCGGATAGGTATAAGCTCCGTAATTTAATACCAATTGGTTGTTAAAGTACTTCGCAATCGAGTAGCGTTCCAAAGACTCAAAAACGGCTGTTTGTTTCGAGATCAACAATCTTGGAAAACCAATTTTCTCCGGAATCCGCTTTGATTTCATGGTTCCGTAAAAAGCTACTTTTACACCGTTCCGTTCTATCGGAAGGTAAAAAACATAACTGAACTGACTGGTATAATCTTTTACATAATATAAACTGGAGTCTATTTCAGAGCGGATACCATGCCTTTCAATCAATTCATCCAGCTGTTTCTTGTACATTCCATTCAATCGAAGATCCATGCTGTCTTCCAGGTAATAATAGAAATCCACATCATAGCGATCCCAATAACCCTTGAAAACCTGGTACTCCATGGCTTCCTTCAATTCAGAAAAACTGGGTTTTGTTTCGTGGTTGAACAAACGCTTCAGGAACGGTTCGGAAATCATTTTCTTTCTCGCTTTCGTAAAATCTACTTCTGCATTGATATCCCGGGCGTCTGCCAGTTGGTTGGCAAAAAGAAGCCTTTCTTCCCGCTCCTTCTTCTTGGCTTCCATCTCAAGGTTCATTGTGATTCCGAAAGAAACCAGGAAGGTTGCCAGTAAATAGAATGTAAAATTCCAGGTTCTGCGAAAACTGACGATCAGAGAAACAATGAAAAGCGCAAACATCCAAATGATCCAAAAACCATGCAGACGGAAGATCCATTCATTCGAAACGATAACACCGGAAAATAAAACCAGGAGAATTCCTGCTACCTCTGCTTTGGATGGATTACCGGCTCTCCACCGGTCAATAGCAGTTCCGTAAAATCGGATCAGGAACAAAGAACTCAATCCGATCATGAAAATAAACACGATCGAAAAGACATTCAGCTTCAGAATGTCGCTCAGATTGATCGGAATAGTGGAATTGACGATGATCAATTTGATGATTTGCGGATAAACCATCATAAAAACCGGAATCAGCAACAATAGCAAGTAAACAAGGTATTTGCTGTTTAAACTTAAGATTGCTTTTCCAAGAACAGGTAAGATCATCAGCAGGCAAACAAACCAAACAAGCACCTCTCCGAAATTCGGGATCCAATTATTCAGGGCCATCAGACCCGGATCGAAAAGCGGTGTGTCTTTCATCCATTCAAACCAGTCGAAACGCAAAGCCAGGATGCGCAGCAACAAAACTCCGCAGACAAAAATCAATCTCGTACTATTCGTTACTGACAAGGAATTGATCTTCAGGGAAATTAAAAGAACAAGGAGCAGGATGTCTGCAAAAATGATGGTCAGTAAGTTATCATCATCCGGATTTTGATCTTCCTGATCAATCCCAAAAACCCCTTCCCCATGGGTATCAAAAATGGTTTGGTTCTTTTCTTTGACCAGGGAAACCGTTCCCTGAATTGCCGGAAAAGGTTTGAAAAAATAGTCTTTTAACTGATCATTTGTAATTGGAAAAACCCGCTTAATCCCAAATGTAACTACAAAAATTTCGGAACCCTGTTTTTGTAATTGGCTGTAATACCAGCCGTTCTGCAATTGAATAACTCCATCAGAAGGGAAATGTAAATCCGCAAACCGGTTTGCAGGACACTTATTTGTGTTCCAAAAAACCAATGAATCTCCCCTGTAAATATGAACAAAAAAAGTATTCTCAAGGTAGTTGTACTTTTTGGAAAAATCCGCTCTGCTAAGGCTCTTCCAATCTTTCGGAATCCGTTGTAATTCCTTTTTAGCTTTGGTAGTTTGAGATAAAAAAACGGTTTGAAACTCTTTAATATCTCCTAAACCCGATCTTCTCAGATTGAATAACAATCCGATTAACAGCAAAAAGCATGCACTCAATATGAATGCATATCCTCTCTTTGTAAAAAATTGGATTACTCTTTTAAACATAATAATTTGGGCGTCAGCATTTGAATGAGCCTTTCAAATTCCAAATCTGCCTGCTGGTCATTTTCAAAAACAAAATCAGCCTGGTGCATATAAGGTTCAAGGTATTGTTCATAACAGGGAACCACGTGGTTCTTCCACTGGTACATAATTGCTTCACGCGAATATCCCCGGGTTTCCTGGTCGCGGTATAACCTTCTGTCTAATTGCACATCCGGGTCCACATCCATAAAGATGGAAAAATCCAATAACTGATTGACTTCCGTATACTGAAACAAAAACAAGCCTTCCACGATAATGATCGGAGAAGGATCCAGTGTAATCAATACATTTTTATTGGGCGGAGCATTAAAATGGTACTCCTTCACTTCGATCGATTTCCCTTCTTTCAAATTTCTCAGATCAGTCACCAAACGGTCTTTGTCCAAAGCGGTCGGCAAATCGAAATTTACTTGGCCATTCTCATCCAAATACTGTTGATCAATCGGACGATAATAATTATCCATGGAAAAAACTGTCGGGTGAATTTCCCCGTAAAATGAGGCTAAACGCTTTAAAAGAGTAGTTTTTCCGGACCCACTGCCCCCACAAATTCCAATGATCATTTCTGCTTATATTCGAAGGTTAAACTGTTCTTGGCGGGCAATTGTTTTGTGTCAAAAACCAACCATTTCGTATTCAATTCAACTACAAATTTACTCGGAAATTCCGCAGTAAGCAAACGACTTGGGTTAGAAGTTGCCTGATCAATGCTTCCGGATACAATTCCGGAAGGAGAAGTAAAACTGTGAAAATGTCCTTCTGACTTTACAGAATTGACGTACCAGCCTATTCCTTCATCCATTCTGAAACACCCTACTTCCAGGTCTTTTTTGGCATTGTAATTTGCACAGGCAGATTCACAGACTTTCATCCACTCTTTCCCATTGAGCTTGTAGCTGATCAGATTGGCGGAAGTTCCGTTCATTTCTATTCCTCCTACAATATATTCACCGTTTGCAAAAACCAGTGTTCCTTTTTCATTGGGTTCACTTCGCTTTAACAAAGCACTTCCTCTTCGGCCAAATCCTACGCGCGTGTGGGCAACAAAATTAGTTCCTCTTTGTTCCAGAACCTGCTCTCCGACCATCACTCCTTTCGGGTTGTACTCCTTCACCCTCCATCCTGCTTCTTTACCGGCATGCAGGCGTGCAGCGAACAGGATATTCTCTCCCTTTTCTCCGGCAACATACCAGGAAATCTGATCTTCAACTTTGGATGAGCTAATCATATTCTCTGATACCACAAAAGCATACATATTGAAATTGTGGTGTGTCATAGAAACGGCAATGGTGGTGAGTTTCTCTTTGTCCCGGTGCTTAAACATCCAAAGAAGGGCCTTTTCCGTCGTAATAATATCCGTCAGGTACAAATCCGAGGCGCTGAAACTTCCCAGACGCTTTAAAGGAGTAAGGAAACTCAAATTCATGACTTTGATATTCCCTGCGGAACTTAACTGGTGGATAAAAACCTTATTGTCTTTCAACTCCAGGTTTTCAAGAAAGTAGGCATATTTGCCCCCGTCTTCCGAGATAAAGAATGTTTCCTTCGCCATCGGATTATAAACCTGCTGCCATGCACTCTTGCCATCTCCCGAAACCATTGTTAAATCCACTTGTTTCTGAGTCAGTGTCAGATCACGGCTCAATGCCAAAGCACCGATCCCTTTCCACTCAAGTATATCATAATAAGGTTGTTTCAGGGGCGGAATTTCAAAATTCTGGGCCTGAATAGGAATACTAATCAGCGCAAAAAGAATGATTAAAGATTTTTTCATATTGAGAATAAAGCGTAAATTGCCAGATAAATGTAAAATATTTCAACAGAATATGTTATTCTCCCGT
>CAMLDR010000199.1 GCA_946478775.1 uncultured Flavobacteriales bacterium | reverse complement strand
CGGTGGGCGAAAATCGGTTAACGCATATATTTCCAGTCTTTTGACTTTCCTTCCAGCAGGTTTTCAATGGTTTGCTGCAACCTGCGTTGTTTGGTTCCTTCCCGTTTTGCTTCGGTGATCCAATTGGTGTATTCCCGCTGGTGTGAAGGAGGAAGGGATTCAAATACAGCTCTGGCTTTCGGTTCTGCTTCAAGTAGTTTCAGTAATTCTTCCGGAACTTCGGCAACGGGTTTTTTAAACTTCGGATTGAGTTCCCTGGGAATGGTTCCCTGTTCTATCAAACTCATTGCTTCCAGGATGTAAGATCCCAACTGGTCATCTTTTGGCAAATCGTTCAGGGATGTAATTTTACCGAAGCTTCCCATTCCGCCTTCTGCCGAACGCTTAAAGATTCCATGCGGGTCACTCATTTCGGAATGCAGCCAAAACCCAAAAGAACAATGGTGTTTGAAGGAAGCAAAGCTGCACAGGATTTTCCCGCGGTACATAAAGAAGGGCATACTCCATTTCATTCCTTCTTCCACGTCCGGACAGAAATCATGAACCACTTCTCTCAAATGAAGCAGGATCTCTTGTGCAAAATCAGCTGATTTGGAGATATATTGTGTAATTCGCTCATCCCGCGCTTTCATCCGGTTGCTTTTTACGGATCAGGAAATAGGCTACAAAGCCAATGGGGATAAAGACGAACAAAGAAGCAATCCACATCCATCCCGGATGAAGAATGATCAGCAAATTCATGAGTGTCAGGATGTTCAAAACACCAACTGAAGCCAGCATGGGTTTCGGAGAAGTTCTTCCTGAAATAAAGGTACTTACGATCCCGGCAACGAAAGCAGCGATGATCCAGTTCAAAACCACTACTATTTTTGAACTCATAGGCACATCGTTTTCAATGTAATCTGCCATGAGTGTAGGATCAGTTGGAATTGGACTTTCCAAAGGAAAGATGTAAGTGGACATGACTTCGCCAAGGGCAATGAAAAGTCCTCCGACAATAATTCCGACTAAAATTGCAATGGTTCCTTTTTTCATAATAGCTTACTTTATAGTAAATATACGAAAAAGGATAATCATGTCCGGATTGTTATCTGGATCCGAATGCTTAATTCCGAATTGATTTTTAGAATCATGGATCTTATTGGTCGAATCAATAATAGATCTTCAAAATCATTGGTTTGGATGATTTGTCGATGATAGGGATCAATTCTTCGAAATAGTTTTCCGAGAGCATGGCGCAGCCCAAACTGTTGCAAATAGGATAGTATTGTTCTTCGTCCGGAACACAGCCGTAGCGGTGCAGTACAATTGCCCTTGCCGCAGCTTTGTTATTTGATTTTTCGAGGCCGGATAATTTATAGGATTTCCCGAAACTTCCGGTATAGGAACTGCCAATCTTGTACAGACCCAAGGAGGTCATGTATGAGTTTGGTGTATTGCTGAACTGCAGGGAATCGGTGCCGGGTATTTCTGAGCCGGAACCGTGTGCGCATAAGCCTTTTGAAATGATTTTGTTTGTTTTCAGGTCCACCACAAACAAGCGAAAATACTTTGAGGGAATTTTCATGTCGATCAGGATCGCTTTCTGATTGGAATAGATTCCTCCTTTGTTTTTAATGTAAGTCTTTACAGTTTCAATCTGCTTTGGCAATACTTTTAAGAAACGCGTGGAATCGTAGTCGGACTCCGATATTACTTCCCGGGGGGCTTCTTTTGAAAGACCGGGTAACTGTGCCTGATTGTATGTACAGGCGCAAACAATGAAGATAAAGGCAATGAGATAGTACATTCGGGTCATGGTTTCCTTTTTGATCTAAACGCTTGAGAGTGAATTTTGGTACAAGCTAATTATAAATGATCAATTATTAATTATGAAGTGAGATTCGCCTTGATAATTAAGCCATTCAGAATTGATCATTACTTCGTGTTCTTCAAGGTCTCTTTAATCTCCTTCATAAAGTCCGAAGCAAAGACAAAATCGTTGATTTCCGGGTTATCCGTGGTAATAATGGATTTGCGGTCGCCGTTCCACCAATTCTGGCCTTTATTGATGAAAATCACACTTTCCCCGATCTCGATCACGGAATTCATATCGTGTGTAATCACAATAGTAGTGATCTCGTATTCATGAGTGATCTCCCGGATGAGGTTATCGATCAGAATAGATGTCTGCGGGTCAAGCCCTGAATTCGGTTCATCACAAAACAGGTACTTCGGGTTCATGGAAATAGCTCGGGCAATGGCAATCCGTTTCTGCATACCTCCGGAACATTCAGCCGGGTAGAGTCCGTTTTTTCCTGCAAGGTTTACTCTTTCCAGGCAAAAATCAACACGCTCCTGCATTTCTTTTCGGCTCATTTTGGTAAACATCGTGAGAGGGAACATGATATTCTGCTCCACAGTCATGGAATCAAAAAGAGCAGATCCCTGGAACAGCATCCCGATTTCCTTTCGGATTTCTTTGCGTGACATACGGTCCATTCTGGTAAAATCCCTTCCGTCATACAAGACCTGGCCTGAATCCACTTCATGCAGGCCCACAATACATTTTGCAAGCACCGATTTTCCGGAGCCTGACTGACCGATAATCAGGTTTACCTTTCCTTTTTCGAAGGTAGCACTGACGTCTTTCAGGATGTGGCTATCTCCAAAAGTTTTATTGATGTTGACAACTTCAATCATTACAATAAGAACATTTGAGTTAGGAAGAAATTCGCGATCAAAATAGCAACGCTGGAACTGACTACTGCTTCCGTGGAAGATTTACCTACATCCAATGATCCACCTTTTGTATAGTATCCTTTGAAAGATGCGATTGACGTGATCAGGAATGCAAATACCACGGTTTTGCTTAATGCGTAAACAATATCACTATCCCTGTAAAAGAAGCGGATTCCGTAAATATAGGTTTCGGTAGATGAAAGTCCGGAAAGTTTTAATGATAACCAGCCGCCGATCAAACTTAAGCCGATAGAGAAAATAATCAGTACCGGGAAAAAGATCATGGCGGAAGTAACTTTTGGAAGTACGAGGTAACTCAGGGAGTTTACACCCATAATTTCGAGGGCATCGATTTGCTCGGTAACACGCATGGTCCCGACTTCAGAGGCTATGTTCGAACCTACCTTTCCGGCAAGGATCAACGAAATAATGGTTGGGGAGAATTCCAATATGGTTGATGAACGGGTAATGTACCCAACCGTGTAAGTAGGCAGCAGCGGATTGTCCATGTTTGAAGCAGTCTGCAATGCAATTACAGCTCCCATAAATGCAGACATCAATGCAACGATCGGAATGGATTTAATCCCAATCAATTCCATTTCTTCAAAAAAACGTCTGCGGAATATTCTCCATTTTTCTGGCTTTGAAAACACGATCCACATCATCATGAAATACTTGCCTATATTTTGTATTACCCCCATTTCGGATATAAAGTTAAAAGAAAAACAATTGAAAATTGAGAATTGAGAATTGAAAAGACCGGAATCTCTTTTTATACTTATGAATTTCTTTTCAATTTTCAATTCGGACTTGTTCACTTCAACTGATTCATAACTTGTTGGCTTTCCGAAAACGGGGATTGGAAAATCAACTTAACTTTGCATCAGTGAAAGAAAAACAAACGAAGAAGGAAAAGTATATTCAGCAATTGAAGCCTTATCTACCCAACGGTTTTGAGGAAATGGCGGCAGATTTATTGCTCAGTCACCCGGTGCGTTTTGCAATTACCAATCCGCGGTCCACGAAATTGGGAGACTATCGTGCTCCGCAGCAGGGGGAAACATTCCACCGGATATCGGTCAATGGAAATTTAAATCCGTACAATTTTTTGATCACCACACTTCATGAATTTGCTCATCTGCGTGTTTATCTCCAATTTGGTTTCCGAATCAAGCCGCATGGTGAAGAATGGAAGTCCGAATTCCGGAAGTTATTGTGGCCGGCTATTCAAACGGGACTCCTTCCGAAGGATATTGAAATTGCTTTGATGACGAGTTTAACGAACATGAAAGCTTCTTCCTGCACGGACACCCAATTATCGCGTGTTTTGAGACAATACGACAAGCGGGAAGGCGGGGAGATTATTCTTGAAGAAATTCCAAAAAATGCTATTTTTGTTTTGCAGGGAAAAACCTTTGTGAAAGGGGAATTGAGACGTACTCGCTTTTTATGTACCGAAGTGCCTTCGAAACGTCAGTTCTTAATTCATTCTCTTGCTACTGTTCAACTTTTAGAAAACACAAATGAAAGATAATTACTGCGTTATCATGGCCGGTGGGATCGGCAGCCGTTTTTGGCCTATGTCTACTGTTCAGCGCCCCAAGCAATTCCTGGATGTACTTGGAATAGGGAAATCGCTACTGAGAATGACTTTTGAGCGTTTATTGCACATTGCTCCGGCTGAGAATATATACATTGTGACCAACGCAAATTACTTCTCTTTGGTGAAAGAACAGCTTCCTGAGCTGAGTGACGGACAGATCCTGACAGAACCGGAAAGAAAGAATACGGCTCCGTGTATTACCTACGCAGCTGCAAAGATCCATGCAATCAATCCGAATGCAACTTTAGTTGTTGCTCCTTCCGATCATTTGATCCTGAAAGAAGATAAATTCACCGAGATCGTCCATACGGCCATTTCCACAGCGAATAAAGAAGATCGTTTGGTAACCTTGGGAATTAAGCCAACACGGCCTGATACCGGTTACGGGTATATTGAGTTTGTAGAAGATGGCGATATTCTTCCCGGACAGGTGAAAGACGTGAAGCATTTTACAGAGAAACCGAATCGTGAACTGGCTGAAATTTTCCTGAGAAGCGGAAATTATTACTGGAACTCCGGAATTTTTATCTGGCGTGCAAAAACCATTTTGAATGCGCTTGAAAAGTTCAAACCGGAATTGTTCCATTTGTTCACCGATCAATCACAGAAATACAATACTCCGCAAGAACAGTCGTATGTGAATGCTTCTTTTGCAGCCTGTGAAGATATTTCGATCGATTTTGCAGTGATGGAAAATGCGAAGAACGTAGATGTGGTCTTGTCCAATTTCGATTGGTCCGATTTGGGGACCTGGGGAAGTTTGTATTCACACCTGGAAAAAGATTACAATGGAAATGCTGTTATTGGAGAAAACGTACACATGATAAACTCTGAAAATTGTATCGTCAATCTTCCAAATAACAAGCTTGCTTTGATCCAGGGACTGGAGAATTACATTATAGTGGAGTCAGACAATATGCTGATGATCCTGAACCAGCACGACGAACAGAATCTGAAGAAATACATGGCTCCGATGCAAGAAACGAGCCCGGGATTCTTTCCTAAATAAAGGTTCTGGTTAAACAGATTGTCGAGTAAAGTAATTTGTGAAATTCTCGTTTTTGTATTATTTTTATTAGATGAGATTTAAAGATGTTTCTGATCCTAAAATTCTTTGGGGAGTTTTATTTGGAATAATTTTAGCATTAATTGTTTATTTGGTAATAGGAAATTCTGTTCCTTTGAAGGTCGAAAATCATAATATACATCCTGTTTATTTGATCGACTCAAAAGATTCTCTTTTTTCAAAGGACAATCCGCATTCAAAAAACGTAAATGAGACAATAGATAAGATTGATAGTTTACAAGAGAATTTATTGAATGAGCGAAATATATATAATGAGAAGATAAGTTCGATAAATCAGCGATTCGATGATTTGTATGCTTTTGGAGCTATCGTAATCACTTTGCTATTATTGATAAATATCTCTGTTGCAGTTAGAGCAAAGAATGAAACTAAACAATATTTAGATGATAATTTTAAGGAATTGGAAACCCAAATTAATCAACATCTAGGTGAGGCGAAACGACTAGTTGGTGAGATTCAAACAGAGCATGATTTATCTCAAAAACAGAGAAAAGGTACAAACGAACAAAAAGGAGAATGATTGTAATGGGAGAGGCAAAGAATTCTAATTTGACAGAAAATTTTTTAGTACAATTAGAAGAAAGATTATTAAATAATACTCAGACAGTTGACGATCTTAAGAATTTGAATGATTTCTTAGTTGTTGTTGAACCTGATTATTTACTCAATACGATGAGATCTAGAGGTTTTCACTCATATGAAAGTTTTATTTCTCAACGAAGACTAGGGAATGCAGGCAATCAATATGTTGATCTAATAGTTGGTAATATTCTTGGAATGATTTCATTCTTAAGAAGAGAGTATCTCAATAATAAATAACACTCATGAACTCAGTAATAATATTTGAAGTTTCAAGTAAAGAGGAAGAAATCAAAAGAATATTGATTAGTAAAGGATATTATAATGCATGGACGACAACGAATGAGTTTGGTCAAAAAACTAGAACTCTTTTACCGTCGAATGCTGTTTGGAAACCCAATACTAACGTTGCTGATGCATTAGTTGAGATTCAACAGATAATTCAGCTATTGAATAGTGACCCGGTTAATTCTCTTAATCCAAGAATAGAGTTGAAAAAGTGTATAGTTTTACCCTCAGCACCTTGGGCGGGAATAAATAGTAATATTATTGAGTAGAATTAAAATATGCTGATGATCCTGAACCAGCACGACGAACAGAATCTGAAGAAATACATGGCTCCGATGGAAGAGACGAGCCCGGAGTTTTTCCCGAAATAGTAAGGGCGCGATTAATCGCGCCCCAACCGTTTTTTTAATCGATCCGCCATGACTGACGGATTATCGAAAGCAGTGCTTTCTCTTATGGTCTGTTATTGTATTCTCTCAACAGATCGAAGTAGCTCAACGTTTCCATTACCACCACTCCGCCGGTAGTATCCCCGTATTTTGCCGGAATTGCTCCGGAGTAAACCATCACATATCCCAAAGCAGCACTCGGCACATTTTGAACATCGTTCATTTTCACTCCGTCGATGTAGCTGATAACATCTCCTTTGCGTGCTCCACGAAAGATTAATTCTCCGTCATCGGTTAGTTTTACATCTGAAGTCATGGATGCCACCATTTGCTTCGCATCGAATTTTACCGGCATGTGAACGATGTCTTTTTTTGTTAGTTTGATTTCAGGAGTTACTCCCAGTCTCAGACTTGGTGGTCCGGCAACCACTTTAAACTCATCCAATTCATTAATTTTTGATTGAGCAACAATACCGGTGTTTCCATATCCGTCCGGTGCAACATCTACCTCTTCACGAGCATAAGTTGTATCACCTTCGATTGTAATGAAAAATACTTTGTAAGTACCCGCAGGAACAGCGGAGATACGGAATCTACCGTCTTCATCGGTTACGGCCTTGAAAACCTGGTCTCCGCGGGTTGTTACGGCATAGGCTCCGAAGATCCCTTCTTTCTTATCCGCAGTAGTAAAAGTCCCGATGATATCGCCGAAGGTGTTTTGTGCAAAAGTTATTCCTGTCAGAAATAAAGCTGCGATAAATGTGATTGTTTTCATGATCTGATTTTTTAATTGATTTCTATAGAGATGTCAGTCAATTA
>CAMLDR010000198.1 GCA_946478775.1 uncultured Flavobacteriales bacterium | reverse complement strand
AAGATCGATTATCCGGCTGTAAACATTCGCTTATACAAGAACTACAACATGATAATGGGTTCCATTATGAACTTCCTGCTCGGTTTGATGCTCTTCGGAACGGTGTTTATTTTCCCATTGTTTGTACAAATCTCATTGGGCTGGACGGCAACACAAACCGGAATGTTCATGATTCCCGGGGCGCTTTGTACCGCCGTGGCCATGCCCTTGGTGGGACGCTTGCTTGGTGGCGGAATGAACCCGAAAACGGTGATCCTGTTTGGAATTGGAATGACCTTCACCTTTGTGATGATGCTGGCATTCTCTTCACCGGATTCTTCGGAAAGTAATTTCTATCTGCCTTTTGTATTACGCGGTTTCGGGATGGCATTCATGATGTCTCCTATTCTGACATTGGCCGTTCAGGGTTTAAATCCGAAGGATATGCCGCAGGCAATCGGTTTGGCAAACATGATCCGCCAGTTGGGTGGTTCTGTGGGCATTGCTTTGATCAACGTTTACCTGACAAATACCAACGCTTTGGTAAGAGGAAATATGATAGGCTACATCAATCAATACAGCGATGCCGTAAATGAGCGGATGCAATTATTGACCCAAAACTTCCTGTCAAGAGGATTCGATTCGGTGGAAGCTGCGGCAATGGCCAATCGGACCATGGAAGGGTTGATGACCAGGCAGCAGATGCTGGTGAGTTACAACCACGGATTCTTCATGGTAGCGTGTTTGATCCTGATCTGTGTTCCGGTGGTCTTTCTGATCCGCTACAAAAAAAGTGCGAAAGCTGTGGTAGCAGACGGACATTAAGATAGAACTACATCCTGATACAAATGCAAAGCCTCTCTTCGGATCACACTGAAGGGAGGTTTTTTATATTTCCGCCTTTATGCTGGAGGGGGAGGATGGATCAAAACCTCAACTTTGTAAACGACACGGTTCAATTTGTAAACGACATTCATACCTGTATAAAGCACTAATTATCAATGATTTAAATAATCATTCAAAAAAATCAATTTAGTCAATCTTTACCTGATAAATCGGCCAGATGTGTATCTTTAATCTGCTAATGAAAAACTGGCTGATTGTTATTGGAATGTGCTTTGGTGGTTTGTCCGTGTTCGGGCAGTATCCGGCGTATTTCAATTATACCATCGAGAATGGCGGTCCTTCCAATGAAGTATACAGCATTCTACAAGACAAACAAGGATATATTTGGATTGGCTGCGATGCCGGTTTATACCGCTACAACGGTGTTCGTTTCGAACAGTTTACCCATCCGAAATTAACAGCTAGATCGGTAACCGGTTTGTGTGAGTCGCCAGGTGGGACCATTTATGCCTACAACTTCAATGGGCAGATCTTACTGGTCAAAAACAACAAACTTGATATTCTCAAAGACTGGAATAAGGATGTGAATCACCTTTCGGCAGATCCGAAGGGAAATATCTGGATTTCATCGAGCAAAGGGGTCATTCAACTGAATGAAAAAACACTGAAATGGAAATCCTTACCCGATTTGAATGGCGATGGAAAAAAAGACCGTCAGCGTTTCACCAATGGGATTATGGCTCAAAAAAACGGAAGCATCTACTACTTGTTGGAGGGGAAGTTATTTGAGCGAAAGAACGGAAAATGCAAGATTCATCCGATCAATCTGCAAAACCCTTTCTTTATAACGGAATCAGAAAAACGTCCCTGGGTGTTCGGACTTGTCAACGGCGATTGTTTTGTGCCTCAGGGAACCAAATATGTTCGAAAAGCCTATCCTGGCTTAATGAGACTTCTTGCAGGCAAAAAACTGACGTATGTCCAGGAAATCGGAGCAGATATTTGGATCAGTACCCACAGCGGAATTATCCGGTTTTCTAAGAACACAGGAGCAGCTGTTTTGTACTATCCAAAAATGGCCTTTTCAGCTTGTCTGAAAGATACCGAAGGTTCTTATTGGTTTACAACCCTTCACGATGGAATTCTCCGTATGCCAAACCTGGATTATTTAGGCTGGAATGAGCGAACCGGAGCCATCTCTAATGATCAGTTCTCTCATGTCATTCAGGGAAAGGGAAGTATTTTTTTTGCCACCACGGATGGCGTATTGGGTGAAATCCGGGAAAAAGACGAAACGTTTTTAATTACGGATCATCCCATCCGTTCGGATGTAGGCGCACTGTATTATGATTCGGTCGACAACTGCATTTTTTTTAATAAAATGAATACGGTTTACCGCTATTGTTCCGGTGAAATTGAAGTTCTAAATCAATTTACGCGACCGGTGAAAGATTTCTTCCGCTCCGGAAACGACTATTTGGTTGCCACTTCCCAGGGAACGTATTTGTATTCGCTGCCCAGGGATGGCTTTAAAGAACGCCGCTGTTTACTGCAAGACTGGTCGAGGCAATTCATTGAGGCACCTTTTTGTAAAAGCATATTCGTAGCAACAAATCACGGATTGAGAGAATTGGCTTATCAATCCGGACAATGGAAACCGAAACGCACTTTTTTCTTAAACAAGCAAATTACAGCAATTGCCAAAGATTCGAAACGCATTTTCGCACTCACATTCGAAGGGGAAATTTATGGGGTAACGGAGCAGGGAAACTGCAAACTGCTTACTAAACTGGAAGAAAATTACCATGCGTCCCAGCTTACCTATCACCAGGGAAAACTGTTCATTGCTACCAACCTTGGGCTGATTGTTTTGAACTTAAAAACAGGGTTAAAAATAGTATTGAACCGATATAAAGGATTGAACTCAAATAACATCAGCCGGTGTTTGATTGTCAATGAAAATTGCTGGCTCTCCACCGGAAAAGGCCTTCATAAATTGCCCTTGTCCGCTATTCAAAAAAATGATCAGCCGGGAAGAATCATTTTGCGTAATGTGCTAGTGAATGGGAAAAAGAGAAATCCAACCGCACTCCGTGATCTCCGGTATTCAGACGATTTGAAACTCCGGGTGGATGGATTAAGTTACCGATCGAATGGAAATTTCAATTTCGCTTACCGATTTGCAGGCGATCGGACCGGCTGGATTTTAGTTCCTGCGGCGGTCAAAGAATTGACCATTCCAAGGTTGCCTTTGGGAAATGTAGAAATGGAAGTCAAGCTAATTGATCACGAAAATCGGAGTTCATTAAATACACTTCACATCAAATTAGTTGTTCAGGCTCCTTTTTGGCAGCGCTGGTGGTTTTATGTGTTCAGTGCAGCACTCATTATCGGAGTGAGTTACCTGATTTTCAAAAGAAGGATCAGGCAGCTGCACGCCAGGCAAGAATTACGCTTGAAACAATTGCAACTGGAAAATGAATTGCGTTTGACGCAGCAAAATGCTTTGAAGGCTCAAATGAACCCCCATTTTCTATTCAACGTACTGAATTCGATTAAGGGATTCATTTACGAAAACGACAAAAAAAATGCGGCAAAATATTTGGGAGATTTTTCCAGTTTAGTGCGAAAAGTGTTAGAAATGAGTGCCTTGCCCAGTGTCTCATTGGCAGATGAATTAGAAACCCTGGAACTGTATATCAGTTTGGAATCCATGTTGCTGGAAGATGACTTCTTGTTCCGGCTTGAAGTAGATTCCATGCTTGATACCGGCGGAGTCCACATTCCGACCTTGTTGCTGCAGCCTTATGTGGAAAATGCCTTCAAACACGGTTTACGTCATAAAAAAGGATCCAAACGATTGTTGATTCATGTGTCGGAAGATCAAGAAAACGAATTGCTTCTTATTCAGATCACGGATAATGGAATCGGAAGAAAAGCAGCCGGAGAAATCAATAAAAGCCAGAATGCAGCGCATGAATCCTTTGCTACCAATGCCAATGAAAAACGCATCGAATTGCTCAATTTCGAGCGAAAAGGAGTTGTTGGCGTAGAGACAGAAGATTTGATTTCAGAATCAGGTGCAGCTGCAGGAACACAAGTAACCATAAGAATTCACTTATAAACAAAAGATGAGGGCATTATTGATAGATGATAATACGCAAGCCAGAAAATTATTGCGTTTAATGCTTTTGGAGTACGGTCCAGATATAAACGTCATTGGCGAGGCTTCCAATGCAGATGAAGGATTGGTACTGACCGAAAAATTGAATCCGGATGTGCTGTTTTTGGATATTGAAATGCCTGGAAAATCAGGATTGCAGCTAGCACAAATCCTCCAAAAGAAGGGAATTGCCTGTGCGATTATTTTCACTACTGCATACAACTCCTATGCAATTAATGCATTTCGTTTATCTGCTTTGGATTATCTATTGAAACCCATTCAAGAAGATCAATTGATAGAAGCCATTGACAAGTTAAAAGAGCAACATGAAATTGCGGAGAATTTGAATCGGCTTCGGGTGTTGAGCGACAACCTGCATGAGCCCAATTCAACGTTATGTATTCCGGTGCAAGGTGGCAGCGAGTATTTGCCTATCCAGGAAATTCTTTATTTAGAGGCAGATGGTTCGTATGTGCGCGTAAAATTTGTGAATGGAAAAGAAAAAGTGGTTTCTAAAAACTTAAAGTATTTTGAATTCTCGTTGGAGGAATCGTCCGTCTTTGTGCGGTGTCATCGTTCTTATTTGGTGAATATGCAACATTTGGCGTTTCATTCGAAAAGTAATGGTGGATGGCTAAAGCTTAAAAACGGTTCAGAAATACCGATTTCCCGAGAACGCAAACAAGCGGTTTTGTCGTTTTTAGATACCTTAAACAGGTAAAAATTCCATAGACAAATCAAACGAAATCAACCCGTTTTACGCATTTGTAATTCGGGTTGTTTGTTGTTTACAAACTGGAAACAGTCGTTAATAAAGTGTTTTAACTAATAAAAAAAGAGTTATTCAACTTTGAAGAAATTAATTATTGTTCCTAATGAAAAAACTACTCTTATTATTAGCGTTTGGTCCACTTTTTTTGTTTCAAACGTTGGCTCAAAAAACCGTATTCTACCTCAATGAAAAAATGGCGGTTGGCTGTTATGGTGCCAATGAGATGACAGATTTTACAAAGAAAGTGACGGTAACTTTTGACAGCGAAAAAACAAACTTGTTTTTCTCTAGTGTTAGTTGTAAGAAAAACGAAGATTGCACCAGTTATGGGGTTTTCAATGCAACCACCGGAGGCGTACTTTATTTAAACAGAGACAATAATTTGGGATTTATTTCTGAGAAGAATGAAAAAATTATTGTGATAAGAAAAAAAGGGGAGCAAGTAGAAATTATTGGTGTGGCACACAGCGATAAGATGAAAGCAGAAGGGCTTTCCATTGCCAATGAAAATGAGGTTTATAAAAATGAATTGGCCAATTTCAAATCGATGCTTGACCGGTTGAGAAATTCTTCCAAAATGCGCCAGATAAATGAATTTGCAGCGAAGGATAGCACCAGCACCTTTTTGAATAGCAAAGAGATTCTGAAAGATTCCAGAGGAATGAGCGGAATATACTATTCGACTTTCCCAATTAAAGTTGAATTTAGCCTGGCGAATGAAACGAGTCCGTATCCCTACGTCAAAAAGTTTTTAATCAACTACGATGAAAAAGCGAAAAATCCTTTATTAACAATCAATACACAGTATGCGTATGAAACTACAGACCGAGCTAAATTTGTAAAATGTGCTACCTATTGGTTAGATGGATATTGGAGAAATGTGTTAGATAAAAAGGGAGTTTTTGCATCCAGTGAAGCGGATAATGTTGACAACCACAAATATGAGTTTTATACGCATAGCGCCAAGACGGATTTACAAGGAAATTATATTTTTGGAGAAGATTGGCTGACAAATTTTGACGGTGTAATTTATGAAGCTGAACCAGGAATTTTATTGATTTTGGGTGGTTCTCAGGGTACACAATCCTTTATGAAAGATTTAACTCATGCCAAGAAATATGGGGTTGTAGCAATACTATATAAAGCCGATAAAGTGAATCAAGTATCAAAGTACACAAATGAATACGCTTGGGATAAAATTCAAGAATTGACTTTAAAAATCGAGGCTGCTGGAAATGCAACGACTGCAACCTTACCTGCGGAAACGTTCAAGGATGCTCAAATAACTGCTGAAACAACAACATTTGCAAAACAAGAGGCAGCGAAAAATCATCCAAACGAGCAAGTTCAGTATACCTACATAGCGGGTAAAGATTGGAATATCGTGCGTGATAAATCGTCTGGTGCCATTGTAAAAAGAACCTTAAGAATCATTGTAGTTGTAAAAATTGGAACTCAATGTGCTTTCGAAAACGCTTCTATCACTCAGGCATACGATGGATCCAATTACGGCAGAACGGTTTGGGGAGGATCCGGAGCACCTGTTTATTTTGATTGCAAGCAATTGAATCTGTACAAATAAGAAACAGCAAAGACTGTTAAATAACTAATAAACACTTTTTGATTCCAAAACCCTTTTTACCCATTGGTAGAAAGGGTTTTTTGTTATTTGCAATGGCAAAAGAGGTGATCGGTTGGACCAATTTTCGAAAAAAAGAAAACAGATAACCTTTCTTTTATCGGTGTGTAGTGCAACTATTTCCCGTTCACAAAGTCAGATTAGTTATGTACAAACCCAATTGAATATCAGTAACATACTTGTGTAGTTTTGACAGATAACTTCGAAACAAATAAGTATGAAAAAACCATTACTCCTTTTATCAAGCGTCTTAATTGCAACTTCTGTTTTTGCTCAAATAGGCACTTTCGACCCCACTTTTAACAATGGCAGCACTTTAGAAACCATCAATTATGCTTCAAATGCGAAGATTATTCCGCTAACCAATGAAACGGCACTGCACATTAACAACTCGGGAATGCCTGGTAATCCGGGCGACCCATTGGGCGAAGAAAACGCATATGTTAACAAACTGACCAATGATTTAAGCACGATTGCCAGTACGCAAATTTTCCTTCATTCTAATTTTGGGGTTACAATTGATGGTATTCGGGATTTCATCATTGATGCGAATGGAAAAACAGTTGTTGCAGGATCCAAACAATATGATGCAATGTCGTATTCAAGCATTTACATTGGTCGATTTAATGCAGACGGAACTTTTGACAATTCCTTTAACAGCGGTTCTTTTTATGAGGTTGATTTCTCCACTTCATCCATGCATACGGAAGTTTCAAAGATGATTGAACTGAGTTCCGGGAAATTGATGTGCATTGGAAAGAGAGCCAACAATACCAATTTATTAATCCGTTTGAATGCAGACGGGACAATTGATAATACCTACGGTACAAATGGAATTTACAGCTGGAATTTTATGGGTGGATCTTATTCAAAAATTCACGATGCAATGGAACTGAGCAATGGAAAAATGCTTGTTGCAGGTTCGGAATACGACCCCATGAACTTTAACATTCAAACCGCTTTTGTGGCTCGACTCCATGCTGACGGAACCATTGACAACACATTTGGAGAAAGCGGAGTGGCAAGAGTTTTTCTAGGTCAAAACGATAAAGCATCTTACATTACTTCCATGGCATTAACTTCCAACGGTAGTATTATTGTTGGCGGAATGGGTTATTGGACCGGTTCACAACCTTGGGACATTACGCGTGGTG
>CAMLDR010000197.1 GCA_946478775.1 uncultured Flavobacteriales bacterium | reverse complement strand
TGGAAGACCCGGAGCAAGCCCACGATGTCGCTTCGCAAGTCTTTATCAAGGCGATTAAGAATTTATCGAAGTATGAAGACCGCGGTGTACCGTTCGGTTCATGGCTTTATCGAATAGCCAAAAGCGAATTGTACCAATCCTATCGGGAAATGCAGTCGAACAGAACGGTTTCTATGGACCATGTTCAGATTCCAATTTTCGACACGTTATTTTTTGACAATCAAGAATTAGAGCACAATCAATCATTGCTTTTAGCGGCAATGCAAAAGTTAAAAGAAGAACAATTGAAGTTGATTGAGATGCGGTTTTTTGAACAATTAAGTTTCAAAGAAATCGGAGAATCAATTGGTATTACTGAAAACAATGCGAAAGTGAAAACTTTCAGAGCATTGGAGAAGCTAAGAGAATATTTCTTAAGCAGATACGCAGCATAAAGAGAGAAGGTCTTCCATATATTTGGAAGGCCTTTTTTTACATATTTTTTGGATTTGTGAAAAAATCATTCAATAAAACAGGTTACTTATTCATTAACAATGTCGTTTTAAAAAAAAGCAACAAAATTTTTAGGTGGCTGTTATTTAAAAATCTTAATTTAGCGGTCGTGGATTCTACTACAACATAAATTTTTAGAATGAGGTACATAACTCTAACTATTTTATCTATAGTTTCAACAATTTCACTTGCGCAGAGTTCCAATTTCAATACACAGCGAAATTGGGCAATGAACAAGAAGGAAATTTCTATCGGTCTGGGCGCAACCAGTTTCTTAGGAGACTTGGGAGGTGCGAATCAAATTGGTACGGATTACAGTTTGAAAGACATCGATTTTAACTCGACGCATTTTGGAGGTTCTGCATCGTTCAGATACCGCTTTCATCCTTATTACGCAACTTCAACCATGGTAAACCTGGGAATGCTGCGTGGTAATGATGCATTGACAGCTGAACCGATCCGAAATATGAGAAACCTGAGTTTCCGTTCGTTTTTCGTCATGTTGAGCCAGCGATTTGAGATTATTGTTTTGGCCAATGAGAAAATCGGCCGCAGGTATAACATTCCAGGATTGAAAGGATTTACCGATCACAACGAACAGCTATACCTGATTGCCGGAATCGGAGCGATGTACTACAATCCGAAAGCGATGTATCAGGGAGGTTGGGTTGCGTTGAACCCGTTACACACGGAGGGACAAGGTCTTCCCGGTGGTCCTGCCGAATACAAAAGAATTACAATGACCGTTCCTTTGGGGATTGGATTCCGTATGGGAATTAACCGTATGTGGAGAATTGGTCTGGAAGCATGTTATGTAAAAACATTCTCTGATTATATTGATGATGTTCACGGAACATATTATGATCCTGCGATTATCGGAGCAACCTATGGACCACAGGCGGCTTATTTATCCAATCCGTCAAATAATCCTTCAGCATTTAATCCGGGCAGTCAAAGAGGTGATAAGCAGAAAGATGCGTTCCTGTATGTGAATATCATGGTGACACGGAATATTACATATAAGGCAGGAACCAGAAGCGGACCGATGAAATTTGGAAAACGCCGTTACAGAGCTAAGTTCTAATCGGAGTTTAAAAAAACTTTTAACAAAACGAGTTTGTCTATTGACAAGCTCGTTTTGTGTTTCTACCTTTGGTACAAATTGAAAAAATGTACCCTTTACTGCGATGGTTTCTCTTTAAGTTTGACCCCGAAAAAGTTCATTATTTTACCTTCAGATTACTTGGCTTCTGGCTCAAAGTACCTTTTGTAAAACCCATTTGGAAATCCATTTATTGTATTAAAAACCCCTTGCTGGAAACAACCGTTGCCGGAATTACGTTTCCGAATCCGGTGGGTCTGGCAGCCGGATTTGACAAAAATGCACTGCGAATCAATGAACTTGCGGCATGTGGTTTTGGTTTTGTGGAGATCGGAACGGTGACTCCTGTGGGACAGGAAGGAAATCCGAAACCGCGCTTGTTCCGCTTATTGGAAGACGAGGCAATCATTAACCGGATGGGATTCAATAACGATGGTGCAGACGTCATTGTTGAGCGTTTGAAGAAATTGAACCCTGAGTGTATCATCGGGGGGAATATCGGGAAGAATAAAGTTACCCCAAATGAAGAAGCAACTTCTGATTACCTGAAGTGCTACCATGCGATGGAACAATATGTGGATTATTTTGTCGTTAATGTTTCTTCTCCCAATACTCCCAACTTAAGAGAACTTCAGGATAAAGAACCTTTAACAAATTTACTTCAGACCTTGATGGATGAACGAACTAAATTAAATTCTTTAAAACCGATCTTTCTAAAAATAGCTCCGGATTTGACTGATTCCCAGTTGGATGACATTGTGAATATTGTAAATGAAACAAAAATTGCAGGAGTTATTGCTACAAATACGACGATTGAACGCGGAAATTTAGTAACTTCAAGCAGCATAATCGAATCTACTGGTGCAGGAGGAGTTTCCGGAAAGCCTTTGACAAAACGAGCAACTGAAGTAATCAGTTATTTGTTTCAAAAGTCTAACGGAGCATTCCCGATCATTGGTGTCGGGGGAATTTATTCTGCAGAAGACGCTATTGATAAACTAACTGCCGGTGCCAGTTTGGTTCAGATTTATTCCGGGTTTATTTATAAGGGGCCAGCTTTGGTAAAACGAATTAATAAAGCGGTCCTAAAAGAAAGAAAGAAAATTGCACATGGATAATCGTGTTTTTATTACAGAGTGTCCCAGAGATGCCATGCAGGGGATCAAGGATTGGATAGATACTTCAGATAAAATCAATTATTTGAACTATTTATTGAAATGTGGTTTTGACACCCTTGACTTTGGGAGTTTTGTTTCTCCGAAAGCAACGCCTCAAATGCGGGATACAGCATCTGTTTTGGAGGGATTGGATGAAAGTGAAACCAAATTACTGGCAGTTATTCCCAATGAAAGAGGAGCGGAAGATGCCGCTAAATTTGATCGGATCCATTTCCTGGCTTATCCTTTTAGCATTTCAGAGACATTTCAATTGAGAAATACCAATGCTACCATTGAAGAATCTTTGAGAAGGGTAGAAGCAATCGCTAATATCTGTCACAAAGAAGATAAAGAACTGATGCTTTACCTTTCCATGGGATTTGGAAATCCGTATGGAGATACCTGGTCTCCGGACCTGATTGTAACATGGGCAGAGCGATTAACTCAGCTGTTTGAAGTTTCCCGTCTTTCTTTGGCAGATACTATCGGTGTTGGGACTCCGGAGTTGGTAAAACAGGTTTTCTCGACTATTTCCACAGACTTTCCGGATATTCAAATCAGCGCGCACTTACATACCTTAAAGGAAAATGCTACCGAATTAACGCAAGCGGCTTATGAAGGTGGTTGCCGTTATTTTGAAGGAGCAATCAAGGGTTACGGAGGCTGTCCGATGGCAAAAGATGAACTGACAGGCAATATGCCTACAGAACGAATGCTTGACTGGTTTAAAGAACAAGGAATTGATACCGGAGTTGATCCGATACGCTTTTCAGAGGCGTTTGTAACCTCTTCCAAAATCTTTCATTAATTAGTAAAATTCTCATGAGATCCAGATTATTATATCTTCTTCCGGTTTTCCTCCTTGTTTTTTCATGTGATGATGAAGCCGATGATGAGATTACGATTGAGCAGAGGCATACTCCCGAAAAAGAAGCAGATAAAACAATCAGTACGGATTTTAGTGCAAATGCGTTTTCATCTAAGGTGGAAGCAGAATTGTTGAAGGAATTGCATCTTTGTGATCCAAAAGCAACTTCCGATGATGATCCGGAGCACCCCACCTGCAGTCCGAAATACTTCCGTTTCTTTAAGCTGAATAAGCAGACTCCCATGAAAGACGGATTCAAATTGCTTATAAAAGCAGGAGTGAATGGTTTTCCATTAAGAAGGTTATTGATTTTTGAACGCGAAGGCGAAGCACTGATCAAATTGAACGGTTTCAACGGGAATTTGATCGAAGAGCGTGAATCTCCAACAGGATACAATGATTTGGTCATTCGATTTCCCGACAATATCAATCAGAATATTACTTATTACAATTGTTTATTTCAGTGGAAAGACGGGAAATACAATTATGTGAACTGTGAAGTGATCGATGAAGATGTTCCCCGGAAGGTGAAAGCTGAATTTATTGATTCAATGGGGGTTGAGATCAAGAAAATCCTTGACAAAAATGATATGATCTTTTAAAGTGATACTTCGACTCCGCTGAGTATCCTTTTAATTCGGCGGCTGAGCGGAGTCAAAGTCACCGAATTATTCAGTTAGCTATAGAACGGATGAAATTTACCAGCTTATTCCTACTTCTGCTTTTAATGCTGAGTGCTTGCGGTGATACAAGTATTGCCCCGATTGATCGATATATCCTGGTTCACGATAATTCCTCCAAGGTTTGGCTGATTGACAAACAACTGGACGGAGAGAAGGATTATACCCCGCTCCAGGTCGAGTACAAGGAAATAATTGTTTTTCATGAATCGCGCAATGCCTATTTCCATACGCTGAAAACTTTAGGTACAAAGCCCGGAGTTAAAATGTCCTACTGGCTGGATGAAGCGAAAAAGGAATTCGGATTCATGGGGACCAAGAAAGAACTGGTTTTCGAAATCATCACTTTATCACGGAAACGGATCGTTCTAAAACCCAAAAAAAAATCTTACAAGTACACCATCGTTTTGATTCCTTTTCCTGAATATTAGATTTGAACGTTTGATATGTCAATTTGAGTTACTGGTTTAATCTTGTCCTTCACGACATTATTTCTATATTTGCCTGTAACTCAACCTTATGAAAAAACGAGTATATTTTCAATTCTTATTCCTTGGTTTGCTTGCTGTTTCCTGCGGTTCTAATGAGGAATGCAAAGATTGTGAACTTGAAAACAGCGCAGCGGATACGATTGCAAAAGTCGATAATCTGGAAAGCGTTCTAAAAGATACTGTGACCGAAAAAAAATCCGTGGCGGTAGAAAATAAGGAAAATCACGAGAAGATTGTTAAGAAGTACGGTGAACAATGGGATTTCTGTACCTGCGTAGTAGCAAACGATTCGATCAATGACGCTTTTGAAAAGGGTAAAATGACACCGAAGCAAGAAGAAAAGCTGATGGCCAGATGGGAATACGTAGATACTAAGTGCAAAGAATTACTGACAAACCCAAACACCACACCGGAAGAACGGGCAAAGCACGACAAGAAGGTGATGAAATGCCTGAAACAAAACGGTTTAAAGAAATAATCAGTATAAACCAAAAACGGTGGGCACGTGATTGATCGCGTGCCCACTTTGTTTACCATAATTTTTTTTTCATTTCTTATTGCAATCTAATTGCATTTAGCTTATTTTTGCTCCATGAGTAAATCAATGGTGCGGATTTTTTCTTCCATTTTACTGGTTGGTTTTTTGGGATTCCTGGTCCCGATTAACCATTGGCACTTGCTTTCTCATGACCATGCTTCGAAAAACACAACGGAGCATTCGACCGGTTTAACCCTTAAGCAAGGTGTTGAAAAATGTACTTTTTGTGATCTCCAGCTTCCGCTTCTTTTTCATGAACTAAGTAGTGCAGAGATCTCAGTCAAACCTTCATTTGATTTTCTTTTTACAGATTATACGAGTTGTGAATTACCGGTAAAAGACACACCTTTATCACTTCGAGGACCACCTTTGAATGAATTAGTATAAGAACCAGCATTTGATGCTGATAACTTTCGGGTTTTCTTAACATCATTCGACTTTCATGAAATTTTATTTATTGGCGGCATTTATTTGCTGCTCCATAGTTACATATTCACAATGCCCCGACCCGGTTGGGATTGTTGGACAGATCCGTGATATGCATACCGATCAGGTGATTGCAGATGCCCGTGTTTCTGTTCAGTCAAAAGTGGTGCAAACGGATTCACTGGGTTTTTTCCGATTCGATAATTTGTGTCCGGGCAAGGTGATTCTTCGCTGTATTCCGCATTTTGGTTGTGAACCGATGGACCTTGAAATTTCAGTTCCAACTAATGAGCTGATTATTTTTAAAGTAGAAACTCACCAAACCGAGTTGGATGAATTGTTGATCGAAGCGTATCGTTTTCCACGGGAATCTCAGGAAACGATGACTTTGAAAACCAATGATATCACCCAAATAAAAGGAAATACCCTGGGGGAACAATTGATCCGTTTTCCCGGAGTGACGAGTTTGAATACCGGATCTTCCATTGTAAAACCGGTTATAAACGGGATGCACAGTAATCGATTGGTGATAGTGAATAATGGGATTCGCCAGGAAGGACAGCAGTGGGGAAGTGAACATGCTCCGGAGATCGATCCGAATCTTGCAGGGAATTTGACCGTTATCCAGGGAGCTTCCGGCTTGCAATATGGAACAGATGCCATTGGAGGAGTTGTTTTGGTTTCACCGGATGAACTTCGTTATCAGAAGCATACCGCCGGATGGGTAAAACTGAATGGAAACAGTAATGGGCGTGGAGGAGGAGCTTCCGGACTAATTGCCGGTTCATTTACCAAATCCGGGAAATGGGCCTATCGTGTTCATGGAACAGGAAGAATCAATGGAACTCAGAAAGCACCTGATTATTGGATTAGGAACACGGCTTCCAATGAATACAGCTACAGTGCGGCTTTGGGGTATAAAGGAGAAAAGTTTGAGGCAGACGTGTTTTATACGAAGTATTCTACAAGCCTTGGGATTTTTACCGGCTCACACATCGGGAATCTGACTGATTTGAAAGCGGCTTTTGAAGCTTCTGTGCCAAAGGATTCCGGGTATTTTACCTATCAATTGGAAAACCCGAGGCAATTGGTCCAGCATGATTTGAGTAAAGTTCATCTGGCTTATAATTGGAATAAAAAGATCAAGACCAGTTTGGTTTACGGATATCAATTCAATTTAAGACAGGAATACGATTTACACAAAGGATACAACGATAGTATTGCGGCATTGAATTTACCTGCGTTCGAACTGAATTTATGGACCAATTCACTGGAATTGAAAACAGAGATCAAACATTCCGATCGTTTCAAAAGTGTCTTTGGAGTTTCGGGTTTGGAGCAAAGCAATGCTTATTCCGGGCGATTCTTCATTCCAAACTTTAAGAAACTGCAGTTTGGAGGCTATTACTTAGGAACTTACGAGAATGATAAGTGGCTGTTTGATTTTGGTGTCCGCTACGATTATTCGAAGCTGCAGGTGTTTGTCTACGAAGATGATTTACTGACAAAACCGGTAAAACAATTCCAGAATCCAAGCGCTTCGGCGGGTTTGTCCAGGCTTTTGGGGCATCACTGGATTGTGCGTTTAAACCTGGGGACAGCCTGGAGGCCACCTTCCATTAATGAACTGTACAGTGATGGTTTACATCACGGAGCGGCTTCTATTGAAATCGGTGATGCTCAGATCAAAAAGGAAATCGTTTACAATTCACAATTGGGTGTTCAGTACAAATCGCGCATTGCAAAAGTGGATCTGTCCGTTTTCTATAATTATTTTGACGGGTACATCAATCTGCAGCCTTCATTTCAGATCGGAAGAGCACACGTCTGAACTCCAGTCAC
>CAMLDR010000196.1 GCA_946478775.1 uncultured Flavobacteriales bacterium | reverse complement strand
TCCACTCCGTACAAAAATTCCATTGGCTGATTTTCCGATGTTTCCTCGATGTGCTCACCCGTTTTGTGATTGGTCAACTTGTATCTCAAGGAAACCACCATGTTTGTGTCTACTGTCATATTTTTCTCAATAATTCGGTAATAAAAGTACGATAATTCAGGTGAATTGACATACGATTTCAGGTTAAAAAGTTATATAATTCAATGAATAATGTTCTTTTGTGATCAATCACAAATGGTTCCTTTATGATCCGAATGCTGGTACAAATCTTCCAGTTCCTGCAACTCTTTCAGGAGTTCAGCGGAAGGAGGCTTATTGGTTAATTTTGCTAAATCGGGCTGACCTGCGTCTACCCATGCTGTGTACCAAATAGAACCAACGGCAATAATTGCCTGACGCATACGTCGTTCCACCATTCCGTTCATGCGTTTTTGATATTCGTCGCAAAACCCTTTTGAATAAGTTTGGATTACCACATTTCCGCGTGTCTCATAAGCATATTTCTGATCGCTCGGATATTCTGCCGTTAATTCCTTTTCCATGGTCAGGACCGAATCTACTGCCGCATTGGAAGCTTTCACGGCGTCCCAGGCAAATCCCAGTACATCCGGAACGTATTTTCCTTTACCCACAAAATAGTCGTAGTCTTCCGAGTTCAGTTCCACGATCCGGCTTTCCCACAAACCGTGGATTCCGCGCTGACCTGTCAATTGACCGTTGTAGTTCTCCGTAGTGTGCAGAGGCACGTGTGCATCCCCGATGTAATGTCCGATTTCAGCAGCATTTTTAAGGATCAGGTCAATGTTGCGCGATTCAAAAGCTTTCTGAAGGCGCATTTTCATGACTAAAATGTGCCAGGGAACAATTCCATAAGCCTGAAGGGTGTCTTCCGTGAACTTGGCAACCGCATCGTTCCATTTCTTCGGAACAGCTTCAAAAGGGTCCTGTCCGTTTACTGCGTAATGATCTATATCGATGTAATGCCGCTGGGCTTCACCGTCCACACCGTAGCGCCGTTTGTCCGGATCAACCGCGTGTTCGGTAATAAAATCAATGTTTTCCTTGAAGAAACCGAACATTTCCGGGGGAAGGGTAAATGTGGCCACACGATTGATACGCTTGTGACCGAAAAATCCCCATACAGCAGGATTTACGAATGTGTTTACGGGTAGCGGACCGGCATTTACTAATCCCGAAAAAAGCAGGGAAAGCAGTAGAATAGTGCTAGTTCTCCGAAATGTTGACGAGTTTGCCATTTCTTAAAATTGGAATCACGTTTGTTTGATTTGGGGTCAAACAATACTTGATGTCTTCATTCAAATTTAAGTTTTTTAATCTTCTTCTGTGCGAACTGGACTTTAAAAATCCAAGATAATTGTCTTTTGCCGAAAGATACAGGTATTTTGCGGCAATGGATGAATCCTCTACCGACGTGAAATTCCCGGTATTGATCAGGTGATCACAGATTGCCCCGGCGCAGATCGTATCTTCGAGGTTGAACTTGTCCTGCCAGCCCGAACACAAACACAAAATGTTCTTATCCTGCTTTGCAAGCCATTGGTTCAGGTAGTCCAGGTTCAAAAAAGATCCCACCACTACTATTTCAGCGTCCTTGGCTACGTCCAGAGATTTGGTTCCGTTCGTAGTTGTTAAAACCACTTCCTGGCCTCTGAACTCTTCTTTCATATAAGAGAAGGGTGAATTTCCAAAATCAAAACCTTCCACGATCTGACCTTTGCGTTCGGCACCTGCAAGAAAGCCTTTTTGCTTGTATTCCCAAGCTTCTTCCACGGTAGGAACCGGAATGATGGATGCAATTCCATTGTCGAATGCAGCACAGATAGCCGAAGTTGCACGTAACACGTCGATCACGACTACAATTTCAAATTCATCCTTAAAATAACCATACTCTCCGGGAGTATAGCAAACCTCGATCAGCTTTCTTGTATCCATAGTGGGTGCGAAGGTACTAAAATCAGATGGATTTCAGGGCTTCCTGCGTTGGTTTGAAGATTTTAGCATCCGCAACAAAGGTTCCGAACGGAAGGAGTGAGGCCACATATGCCCAGAATTTCGTTTTCGTGTCCCACTTTGTTTCCGTAGAAGCCCAGAAAACCAAAAACACATAAGCAATGAATAAAACTCCGTGACCCATTCCCACGATTTTGTTTGGAGCGGTAATGTCCATCATGTATTTTAAAGGCATGGTAATCAAAAACGAAAGAAAGGAAATTCCTTCCAGGATCCCGACGATGCGGAGCGCACCCAAAGCAGATTTGAAGTTCATGTTTTTGGTGGTAAATTTAGTCATTGAGCAGGAAAGAGCGTTACGATTCACCGAAAAAATGTGTGGAGATTTGACTGTATAGTTCCAGAATTTTGGAAATCATCAGAGATTAAAATGAGATTAGAATTTCATTATTGCCTGTTTAATGCTATGCATTCATAGAAAAAAGATGTATATTGGGGTAAAATTCGAAACTATGAAATGGATTACCACATCGTTATTTCTGTTGTTTTTTGTAGTTGCCAAAGCACAATCATGTTTGGGTGTTTGGGTTACGATTGACGACAAGACAGGGAAGAAAAAATCGAAAGTTGAGCTTTACAAGAAGGATGAAAAGCTTTACGGGAAAATCACTTACTTGTACCCGCGTGAGGGAAGAGAAGACAATCCCAAATGCAAGAAATGTACAGACGACCGCAAGGATCAGCCACTGGTTGGTTTACAGATTGTTCGCGGATTGGAATGGGATGGCGGAGAATGGGAAGACGGAACGATCGTGGATCCGGAAAGCGGAAAAGTGTATACCTGTGCTATCTGGATCGATAAAGATGATTTTAACAAGTTACATGTAAGAGGATATGTTGGGCCGTTCTTCCGAACTCAAACCTGGATAAAGAGTAAAGATTAACCTCAAGGTTATTATTGGGATACAAAAAACCCCGTAGTGAATGTGAATTCTACTACGGGGTTTTTTATTTCGTTTAATGTATTAAGCAGCTTTCTTTTGGCAGCAAGATCCTCCTTCTGATTTTTCACCAGCGCAAGAACCTTTTTTGCTTTTCTTCTTTTTACCTTTTTTATCGTCATGTTTAACGATAGAAACTGTTGTGTTATTAGAAGCAGCGTAAACTGTAGCACTTACAGAACCTACGAACATTAATAAAGTCAATGCAACAAATGCTTTTTTCATGATTCAATGTTTTAATTTGCTTAAAAATACAATTAATATTAGAATGAGCCAAGCTTCGTTAACTTAGCTTTAACATCCTGGTCGATTTTAACATCTAATTTCGTGCCAAGCGGTAAAAACACATCCACACGTGAACCGAATTTGATAAATCCGAACTCCTGTCCCGTTTCTGCGGTTTGTCCTTCTTTGGTATAATAACAAATTCTTCGTGCAACTGCTCCGGCAATTTGTCTGAACAACACTTCCTGACCGGATGAGTGCTGAACAACGACTGTGCTTCTTTCATTGTCCGTAGAACTTTTCGGGTGCCAGGCAACTAAAAATAATCCTTTGTGGTATTTCACGTATTTTACGATTCCACTGATCGGGAAATAGTTTGCGTGTACGTTTAGAGGAGACATAAAAATAGAAACCTGGATCCTGCGGTCCTTGAAATATTCGGTTTCCTCCACTTCTTCGATCACTACTACTTTTCCATCAGCAGGACATAAAATATCCGAATCGGTGAAGGTAAAAGTGCGTTTTGGAATTCGGAAAAACTGGACTACCAGGTAAAGCATTACCAATGCTCCGGCAGATAATAATAAGAAAAGCCAAAGCCAGTCTGTTTGCGTATATAACCAGTAATTTCCCCATTGGATCAAGCCAAGAATAATTACCGCAATAATAATGGTAGCTGTTCCTTCTCTGTGAAGTGTCATGTTTTGATGTTAACTAATGAGCGCCAAAAGTACTCACAATTTTTGAAAGAGGGGATGAAAAACCTGAATGCAATGCGCTATTAAGGCCTCCGTTGCGGATTGTTTTAAATGAGAATGAGCAGGACATAAAGTACCGGTGCAACGAAAAGCATCGCATCAATCCGATCCAGAATTCCTCCGTGCCCGGGAAGAATATTTCCCGAATCCTTGATATTGATAGAACGCTTTAATTTGCTTTCAAACAAGTCTCCGAGTGTTGCAAGAATACTTGCCAAAACAGAAATACCTGTCATGGCCAGTGCGTGTTTCGTATCGAACGGACCTGTAAAATACAGGATAGTGAGCATGACCAGGGCAGCTCCAATCATTCCACCGATAAATCCTTCCCGTGTTTTCTTAGGTGAAACGCTGGGAATCAGCGGAGTCTTTCCGAATAAACGCCCGCAAACATAGGCCAGTGTATCATTCAGATAAATCGGTAGAAGGACCACCAGCAGGATCACTTTCGTGTCGCTGTCTGTAAAGGTATAAGCAAGTGCCAGCAGCCACATCGGCAGCACCGGATAAAATAAGTTGAAAATAAACGTGTTTTTGAAAACAAACTCAATTTTTTCTTTTTTGAAAATCCAATAACTCATGATCCCAATTCCCAGGATGACAATTCCCCAAAGGATAACTATACCCAGCACGATATCGAACCGTTCGTTCAGGAATTTCAGTACGGGATGATCGAGCAATTCCGGATAAAACCTGGCTGCAGTTTGGAGCAGTAAGGGAATGAAAAGCATGGTAACCAATAACAGAGCAGGTAGCTTCAGGTTGTTTTTGAAGGAACTTTTCTTCCCCATTTCGAATAACTCATGAGTTCCGAGCATGGTAAAAACATAGAACACGAGATTCAGCAGGTTGGCATTGTGTCTCACATCGTAAACGAAAGGAGTGAAAACAACCATCAAAAATAAAGCCCCGAAAACGGAGCGTATCAATACATCTTTCATTCAAAAAAATCCCCCGGAGCAAAATTTGCATTTGCCGCGGGGGAATATTTAAAGGTTATTTATTCTTCTGTTTTGTTCGAATTGTCCAGCGGTTCGATGGTTGGATTGATCATATTGGAATCCGAATCCGTTGCTGTACTTTCATTCATTGGTTTTTCCGGATCGAAGTCTGCTTCGGAATCTTCTTTCGGCGGATTATTCACCGCTGTGTTCACTTCTTCTTCAGAAATCCACAAACGCTTTCCGAAGATCTCTTCCAAATCTTCTTTGAAGATTACTTCCTTATCCAGCAGTTTATCAGCCAGTGCAGTCAGTTTATCCTTGTTTTCGGAAAGGATTTGCAATGCTCGGCGGTACTGTGCTTCGATCAGTTTACTTGCCTCTTCATCAATGATACGGGCTGTATCTTCCGAATAAGGTTTTGTAAAGGAATCACGGCCCTGGGAATCGTAGAAGGAAACATTTCCTACCCGCTCATTCAATCCGTAGATGGAAACCATGGCGTAGGCTTGTTTGGTTACTTTTTCCAAATCGCTCAAAGCTCCTGTGGAGATTTTTCCAAACATCAATTGCTCTGCAGCACGCCCACCCAATGCAGAACACATATCGTCGAGTATTTGTTCTGTTGTGGTGATTTGTCGTTCTTCCGGTAAATACCATGCTGCTCCCAACGAGCGGCCACGAGGTACGATGGTAACTTTCACTAAAGGATGCGCATGTTCCAACAGCCAGGAAGTGGTTGCGTGACCTGCTTCATGGAATGCGATTGCGCGTTTTTCCTGTTTCGTGATGATTTTATTTTTCTTCTCCAATCCACCGATAATGCGGTCAACTGCGTCTAAGAAATCTTGTTTTTCAACAAACTTTTTGTTTTTACGGGCAGCGATCAAAGCGGCTTCGTTACACAAGTTTGCGATATCTGCTCCTGAGAATCCGGGTGTTTGTTTGCTCAGGAAATCCACATCCATGTTCTTATCCAGTTTCAATGGCTTTAAGTGAACCTGGAAAATTTCCTTACGTTCGTTCAGGTCCGGCATATCTACGTAGATCTGGCGGTCAAAACGCCCTGCACGCATCAATGCTGCATCCAATACATCTGCACGGTTTGTTGCTGCTAAGATGATTACTCCGGAGTTTGTTCCGAAACCATCCATTTCAGTCAATAGTTGGTTCAGAGTATTTTCACGCTCATCGTTGGAATTGAATCCGTTGTTTTTACCTCTTGCACGACCAATCGCATCGATCTCATCGATAAAGATGATTGCCGGTGCTTTTTCTTTTGCCTGACGGAACAGGTCACGAACACGTGATGCTCCGACGCCTACAAACATTTCTACGAAATCAGATCCGGAAAGTGAGAAGAAAGGAACTTTTGCTTCACCTGCAACCGCTTTTGCCAGCAAGGTTTTACCTGTTCCCGGAGGGCCTACCAATAAAGCTCCTTTCGGAATTTTGGCACCCAGTTCCGTATAGCGCTGCGGACTTCTAAGGAATTCCACGATTTCCTGGATTTCTTCTTTTGCTCCTTCCAGACCAGCTACGTCCTTAAATGTAATGTTGGTGGATTTCCCTTTCTCATAAACCTGGGCACGGGATTTTCCGATGTTAAAGATCTGTCCTCCGGCTCCGCCACCTCCGCCTGACATGCGGCGCATCACGAAAACCCAAATCAGGATGATAATGATGATGGGTAAAAGAAACCCAAGGATGGAACCGAAATAATCGCGTTCTTCAACAGGTGGGGCTGATAGTGCAGGCTTTCCTTTAGCTACCAGACTATCATTTATCTGGTCCAGTTTGGTTTCAAAGTTTCCTGCATCTACGATATCAATAGAAAAAACGGGTGTGGTTTTTTGAGTAAAACCATTGCCTTTCTTTTCCAGTGCCTGCTTGATGTACTTTAATTCTCCTTTCGGATTTTTATGTTCCTTTACAAATTTTTCACCTTCTTTATTCAATTTGAAATCAACACGCTTGTAGTTCACAATACGCGCATCACCAATCATACTGGAATCAGCCAGGGAGTAGAAGGTGTTGATGTTGCGTAATTGAGCATCCGAAGATCCGTTGAAATAAGCTGTAAAGATGATTCCCAATACAATTACTGCATAAATCCAGTAAATTGCGTAGGGGTTTCTTTTCGGTTTGTTTGAATTGTTGTTTTCAGCCATAATAGAATTAATTCAAATTTGGAATATCTGTTCTGATTGCATCGGACCAGAGATCTTCCAATTCATAAAAATGTCGTGCGTCTTTGTAGAAAATATGCGCTACCACACTTACGTAATCGAGTAAAACCCACTCGGAAGTTGTTTTACCTTCCTGGTGCCAGGGTTTTTCCTGAAGCTCTTTGCGTGTGTGTCTCTGCACAGTAGATGCAATACCGTCTACCTGCACACTGGATTCACCGGAGCAAATGACGAAAAAGTCTGTAACTGCACTTGAAATGTTTCGTAGGTCTAAGACAACGATGTCTCTCGCTTTATTTTCCTGCATACCTTCAACGATAGCGTCGCAAAGTACTTTAGAATCTATGTCGTTTTTTAATTTATACATTCGTAAATTTGTAAGTACAAATCTAAGCATTTATTAGCTTGATTTGTGTGATTGTTAAATGCAAATACTTGTTAATAAAACATGATTGGTCAACAAATTATCCAAATCCATGAGGTAGACTCTACTAACAATTATGCTGCCAAGCTGCTTTC
>CAMLDR010000195.1 GCA_946478775.1 uncultured Flavobacteriales bacterium | reverse complement strand
TGTTGTAGTAGTTTTCCTATGAACATTTTTTTAAACCTTTAATATAGAATACTCGGAATATCTTTCTGCAAATTAAGATATTTGTTTAAAAGGAATTGTATTCCTGTCAAAAAAAGAATTAATAGTCATGAAGAAAAGAATCCTCACATTGTCATTGTCCCTGTTTTCTGTAGGTGTAATGAACTTTATTTATGGTCAGAAAACCGAAGAAGTAAAAGACTGGTATAATGGCCCAACACCAGGGATGAATACTGAAAAAGCTTATTCTACTTTGAAAAAACAAAAATCCACAACGGTGATTGTTGCGGTGATTGATTCAGGAATAGATGTTGAGCACAAAGACTTACAGGGAAAAATCTGGACAAATGAAGATGAAATTCCAAACAACGGAATTGACGATGATAAGAACGGATATATTGACGACGTTCACGGTTGGAACTTCCTTGGAAATCCAAACGGACAGAACCAGAATTTTGCGCGTTTAGAGAAAACACGTATTTGCGCTGAATTGCATACAAAATTCAAGGACAAAGCAGAATCAGATCTTACAGCTGCTGAAAAGTCTGATTATACCAAATACAAACAGCTTTTAAAGGATATTGAAGCTGAACGTCAGGAAAACCTTGGCGCATTGGAGCAATACACGCAGTTGCAGCAAATGTTCCCTGCATTGAAAGCACAATTGATAGAGAAATTGGGTCCTAACTTCACAGAGAAGGATGTGGATGCCTGGAAAGCAGAATCTCCGAAAGACCTTCAATTGAAACAAATCGGTAAGTTCATTGCAAACGGCCAATTGTCAGAGGAAGCGATCAAAGAAGGAGTTGAGCATCTGAATGCAAGTGCTAACTACCAATTGAACATGGAATACAACGATCGTCAATTTATTGGCGACAACCCGGATGATTTCAATGATGTGCGATATGGAAACAGCGACGTGGAAGGGCCGGACGCATTACACGGCACGCACGTTGGAGGGATTATCGGCGCTGCAAGACACAATGAATTGGGAGGTGACGGTGTTGCTGAAAACGTTCGGTTAATGTCTTTACGTGCAGTTCCAAACGGAGATGAGCAGGACAAAGACGTTGCATTGGCCATTCGCTATGCGGTGGACAACGGAGCTTCCGTCATCAATATGTCATTTGGTAAAGCTTATTCAAAACACCAGCAAGAAGTATACGATGCATTGGCATACGCTGATTCCAAAGGAGTTCTATTGGTTCATGCAGCAGGAAATGACGGAGTAAATTTAGATGAGAATCCAAACTTCCCAACGAACGAATATTCCTTCCAGTCAAAACCTCTGGATATGTATTTATGTATCGGAGCGTCTACAAGAGACAAGAAAAACCTGGCTGCCAATTTCTCAAACTACAGTTCTCGCCAGGTAAATGTTTTTGCTCCCGGATTTGAGATCTACAACACCGTTCCTCAAAGTGATTACAAAATCCTTCAGGGAACTTCCATGGCCGCGCCAATGGTTTCAGGTGTTGCAGCTTTGTTGAAATCTTATTTCCCGTCATTAACTATGAAGGAAATTAAAGATATCATGCTTGCATCAGCGAAACAATACAAAGGAACAATGATCCCGGCTCCGGGAACAGGTTCTTCTGTAGACTTCGGAACACTTTCTACAACCGGTGGAGTAATCGATATCTCTGCTGCTGTGAAAATGTGTCAGGCAAAAGTTAAAAAGTAATCAGTTAAACATTCAATAGTAATACCGTCTAAGCTTTTGTTTGGGCGGTATTTTTTTACCCTTCATTTATCGCTTATGAAAACACGAAAACTTTTACCGGTCCTTTTGGTCGGATTCTTGTTGATGACCGGATTTACCAAACCAAAACCAAATGAAACTGAGAAAATTGATCAACTGATCGACAGCTGGCACAAAGCGGCGGCTGAGGCAAATTACACCAACTACTTCGCACTGATGGCAGATAATTTCATTTTCATGGGAACCGACCCCACCGAAAGATGGAACAAAGAAGCATTCGGCGGATTTTGCAAACCTTATTTCGACCAGGGAAAAGGATGGGATTTCCGGAAAATTGAGCGTCATATTGAAATTTCCAAAGACGGAAAAACTGCCTGGTTCGATGAAAAGATCAGTACCTGGATGAAAGATTGCAGGGGAAGCGGTGTTTTGATCAAAGTAGGGAAAGAGTGGAAGTTGAGCCAATATAACCTGGCAGTTCTAATCGAAAACGATAAGATCCAGGAGTTTATTCGTTTGCGCGAACTGGTGAAGTAACAAGGCTAACGAATTGTATAATGTTCATGAAAGTAATCTTCACCTCCACCGGAAATGAACAGGATCATTCCCATTTTCATTTCAGATTGAAGAAGGCATAACTCAGAATCGTGTTTTCCGATAACGCTCAATTTCTCATTGTAAAAAAAATAGAATGGCGGTACACCTTTTGCCTTTGTTCTTTTTTTAACATAGAAGAAATTGTCTTTCCATTCCCCTCTCAAGAAATATTGATCGGCCAGCGTATCCCCCAGAAAAAAAGATACGGACAATCCTTTCTCTAAGCTGTCAAGCTGTATGATCGTCTCTTTCCATTTGCTGAGTGTGTCTTTTCTGGAAAGATTCATTTTGGTCAATTGATAGAAAGAATAATACTTATAAGTTTCAATAGAATCAGGGACGGCATAATTATAGATTCTGATAGAAGAGAACGATTGGGCGGGAGGTTCGTTTTTAACAACCTCGTTCAGTTTTTTCCACGAGACACATGAATGCATAAACATCGCACTTAGAATCGACGTTAAAATCACGATAAGCTGTCTCTGATACATTCGGCTTGAATTAGATTGACTAAGATAAACTACTCATTTTTTTAAAGAACATAACATTAACTTTTTTTAGCGAGGATAAAATAAATCCTCGTACGGTTTTTGCTAACTTAAAGAAAACCAAAGTAATGAAACGATTAGTGTATTTGGGGTTGATCATGGTAACCGGGTTATCATTCAACACATTCGCTCAGGAAAGTGACAGCACCGGTATGCCGGGAGACAATTTTAATTTAGCGGGAGCATTGAATCTTTTTAAAGAATCCAAAAACCTGGAAGATTTTGAAAAGAAATTGAATTCAGAATCCAGTAAGGTGAACAACCTGGATTTGGATGGGGACAACAAGATTGATTACATCCGTGTAATTGATAAAAAAGAAGGGGATAATCACGCCATCCTGCTTCAGGTTCCGATTAACAAAAAAGAAAGCCAGGATATTGCCGCCATTGCTATTGAGAAACGGTCCGATAAAGAAGTACAGCTTCAAATCATTGGAAATGAGGTGATCTATGGAGAAGAAACCATCATGGAGCCAATTGATGAAAAAGAAATTAAAAAATCAAGCGGTCCCGCAACACTCAATTCGCCAACAGTCGTTGTATTTGTAAATGTTTGGTATTGGCCTTGTGTCCAATATATGTACGACCCTTTCTATGATCCGTGGTATTCTCCGTATTATTGGGATTATTACCCATCGTGGTGGAATCCGTGGAGACCGGTTTATTATTCGGTTTATTACCAGCGTATGTATTATTATCACGATTGGTGTCATTATACGCCTTACTACCATGTTCCGCATGCACGTGCGATTTATTCTTCCAGCCATTCAAACAGTAATACTGTTCGTAAAAGATATGAGCCGCAACGTGCCGCATACAAAGGACGATCAGCTTACAATCAGTCTGCCGCAGGATCTAAAGGCCGGGGAGAACAAGGGAGCACACCTTCGGGAAGAACGATAGGAACGGAAAATAAATCGGTTCGCCCTGCAGCCAATCCACAACCCCGAACTTTGAACCGGGAAGAAACGGCTCCCAGACCAGCCAATCCAAACAATCGGGGAAATGTGAATAACAGAGGAATGGAGAGAAATAACAATGGAAATACACGAACTGTTGAACCGGCGAGAAGAAATCCATCCGTTACTCCACAGCCAAGACCTGCAGAAAGGGCTCCGCAGCGGGTTAATCCGCAGCCTCAGAGACAAACACAACCCATGAGACAGGCTCCGCAGCAAAGACAAACACCGCCTGTGAGATCAACACCTCAACCTGCGCCACAACCAAGACCAGGTGGCGGAAGAGGAGGACGCTAAGAAATAAAAACCAGTAGGGGCGGAAAATTTTCTGCCCCTACTATTTGCAATCCATTTATTTTAAATAGAAAAAGGCGGGAATCAATTCCCGCCTTTTTGGTTAATGCTATTTTAAACTACTTTTTCTTTTTATTTTTCGCCTGTTCAAGCTGCGCTTTTTGGGCATCTTCCAAACGCTGCATGAAACTGGATTTCTTCTTAGGAGCAGCATTCGCTCCCTTTTTAGCAGAATTCACCTGTGCGGCAGCCATTTTTGCTTTCAGTTTTTCTTCATCAACGAAGAACCTTTTGATCACAAACATCAGGATAATCGTCATCAAAGTGGAGATAAAGTAATAGTAACTCAAACCTGATGAGTAATTATTGAAGAAGAAGATCATCAGGATCGGGAACATATACATAATGATTTTCATGTTCGGCATTCCCGGCTGCTGCTGTTGAGTCATATTTGATGAATTCAAATGCGTATACGCCAATGTCGTCACAGCCATCAATAAAGTAAACAAGGATATGTGATTACCATAGAATGGAATGTAAGTTCCGAAATCCAGGATCGAATCGTATGAGGACAAATCTTCAGCCCAAAGGAATCCACGTTGTCTCAAATCAAATGTAGCAGGGAAGAAGCGGAATACCGCTAAGAGGATTGGCATCTGGAATAACATCGGGACGCAACCGGCCAGAGGTGAGGCTCCGGAAGCCCGATAAAGCGCCATCATATCCATCTGCTTTTTCATTGCATCCTCTTTCGTAGGATACTTCGCATTGATTTCATCGATTTGTGGTTTCAGGATCTTCATCTTAGCAGAAGAAACGAACATTTTCCACTGAACCGGCATCAGGACTAATTTCAGAATGATTGTCAGTAATAAAATTGCCAATCCTGCATTCACTCCCAAATTCAGGAAGAAAGTAAATACCGGCTGCACCGCATACAAGTTGATCCAACGGAAAATTCCCCAGCCCAGGTTTAAGATATCATCATAATCCCTGTCGTAAGCAGCTAAAGTATGGTAATCATTCGGTCCGAAATACCAGGAGAAACTTGCTTTTCCATCTTTCACAGACTGCATTCCCAAATTCAAACGTGAACGGTACTTGCGAATGTGTGTAAAGAATTGCTTGGAACCCTCTTTGTAATTGGTAGAAGTAAATTTCGTTCCTTTTACTTTGAAACCGTTGTCTGCATCCAAAATAGAGGAGAAGTAGCTTTGTTTGTAAGCCACCCATTTCATATCCGTTTCAGCCACTTTATAGCTTTCGGCCATTTCGCTGTTCCAGTCCAGTTTCCCGTCGGCAGATTCGTAACAAATCGTAGAAACTTTACGCTGCTCAGAAAGCAATCTTTCCGAACGAAGCATTTCCATCTGCCAGTCGAGCATCACCGAATTCGGCAATACTTTTCCGTTCAGGTCTTTCATTTCGATGGTATAACCCAAATCATATCCACCTTTTAACTTATAGGTATAGATGATTGATCCGTCTGCTACATCGTGCCTGAAAACAACTTTTTGCTTGGATTTTGAAACCACTTCAAATTCTTTATTCCCGGTAGCGTATTTACGTCCTGAAATATTGAAGATCAATTGATTGGTCTGGTCTCCATCCTTGAACAAATAAAGCGGTGTGATTTTTCCGTCTTTTTTCGCAAAGTCTGCATACGACTCGTATTCCTTCAATTGAACTGCAGAAACAATTCCTCCTTTCGTAGAAAGATCAACGATCAGGTTTTCAGATTCCAGTCGGATGATTTCTCCTTTTGTAAGCACATTTGAAGGAACTTTTGCACGTTCTACGATTGTCGTATCCTTTTTAGTTTTCTCGTTAAAGTAAACCAGGTGACCTTTTTCGTCTTTGATCGGGTTTCCGTCTTTGTCTTTTTTAGCTACCAGGACAGGTTTATCCTTTATTGCTTTTTTTGTAGAATCAGTGTCTTTTTTTTCCTGTTCCGCTAATGCTTTTTGCTCTTTCTGCTTGTCTTTTAACTCCTTTTCGCTGGGCTGGCTCATCATTGTGAACACCACCAATAAGGCACCAATAAGCGTAAGACCAATAACTGTATTCCTATCCATTCGTGTTTATAATTTCTGATTGTCAATAGCTGCTTTCACGAAAGCAACAAATAAAGGGTGTGGATTATCCACGGTACTTTTATATTCCGGGTGGTATTGCGCACCTACGAACCAAGGGTGATCCGGAATCTCCACTACTTCAACCAATCCTGTTTCCGGATTTTTTCCTGTAGCGATCATTCCTGCTTTTTCAAATGCTTCCAAATATTCGTTATTGAATTCATAACGATGGCGGTGTCTTTCTTCAATGGATTCTGTATTGTAAGCTGAAGAAACCTGCGTATCCGGTCTCAACTGACATTTATAAGAACCTAAACGCATGGTACCGCCCATGTTTGAAATGCTTTTTTGTTCGGCCATCATAGAAATAACCGGATATTTTGAATCTTCTGCAATTTCTGTTGTATGAGCATCTTCGTATTTTAGGACGTGACGTGCAAATTCAATGACTGCACACTGCATTCCCAGACAAATCCCAAAGAATGGAACTTTATTCTCCCGTGCATAACGAACTGCTTCAATTTTTCCGCTGATCCCACGGGAACCAAACCCCGGAGCAACCAAAATACCATCCAAACCATCCAATTCGGATGCAATGTTTTGCTTTGTAAGGGATTCCGAATGGATCCATTTCACATTCACGCGAGCTTCATTTGCAACTCCACCGTGAATAAATGCTTCGGAAATGGATTTATAGGAATCTTTCAATTCTACATATTTACCAACCAAACCAATGTTTACTTCCTTTTTCGGGTTTTTCAAACGCGTTAAGAACTCTTTCCATTTTGACAGTTCAGGAGAGTTCTTGGAAGGAAGTCCCAGTTTTTCCAAAGCTACTTTATCCAGTTCTTCTGCCTGCATCAATAATGGAACGTCATAGATCGATTCTGCATCACGCGATTCAATGACCGCGTTCATGCTTACATTACAGAATTTTGCAATTTTCTTGCGGATCGTTAAATCCAGTTCATGTTCTGTTCTGCAGCATAAAATATCCGGCTGAACACCCAATTCAAGCAATTGCTTTACGGAGTGCTGTGTTGGTTTTGTTTTTAATTCGCCTGCAGCAGATAAATACGGGATCAATGTCAGGTGAATAACCAAACAATCACTTTCAAATTCCCACATCATCTGACGCACAGCTTCCACGAAAGGAAGTGATTCAATATCACCAACCGTACCACCGATCTCGGTAATAACGATGTCGAATTTTCCGGTTTTACCCAAGATTTGAATGCGCTCTTTGATTTCGTCTGTGATATGCGGGATAATCTGAACCGTTTTCCCTAAGTATTCTCCTTTACGTTCTTTTTCAATGACGTTCTGGTAAATCCTTCCGGTAGTTACGTTATTTGCCTGTGAAGTAGGAACGTTCAAAAAACGCTCGTAATGTCCCAAGTCCAAATCTGTCTCAGCCCCATCGTCCGTTACGAAACACTCTCCATGTTCGTATGGATTCAATGTTCCCGGATCAATGTTGATGTAAGGATCTAATTTTTGGATTGTCGT
>CAMLDR010000194.1 GCA_946478775.1 uncultured Flavobacteriales bacterium | reverse complement strand
TTCAAACATGTATTCCGTTAGGAGGAATTTCCGGATGGAACATTACATTTGATGACCCTCCGATTTATCAGCCCGTAACCGCTTCCTGGTCTCCAACTACAGGGCTTTCTAATCCAACAAGTATTAACACCCAGGCTTGCCCTACTTCCACTACAAATTATGTATTGACAGTAAGCAACGGAACGCCAGGCTGTCCAACTCATACGGAAAATGTAAATATCATTGTTGATCCGTGTAACGGATGTATTCCGCCTGTTGTAAACGTAAATCCATTAACTACCTGTGCTCCGGGAACAGTCAATCTAAGTACTGCTATAGCAAACGGATCTGCCCCTGCAACATTGACTTACCATGCTACACAAACGGATGCTCAAAACGATGTGAGCCCAATTTCTACCACAGTGGGTACTAGCGGCACTTACTGGCTGCGTTACGAAGATCCTTCGGATCCTACTTGTTTTGGTACAGCTCAAATTGATGTAACAATTACTCCGGCAGCAAATCCTGCCTTTACACTCACTGATTTCTGTCCGGGAGGAACAAACCAGGCAACTGGTATCGCTACTCCGGGAGGAACTTTCAGCTTCAACCCTGCACCTTCTGACGGAGCAGCCATTAATGCTTCAACAGGCTCCATTTCAAATGCAACAGCAGGAACAACCTATACGATTCAGTATAATACAGGAGGGACATGTCCGGGTTCAACTACTCAAACTGTCACAGCTACAAGCTTTACATATACAGCTGTAGTGACAAATGAAAACTGCGGAAACTCGGATGGAACAATTGTCATTACTCCAAATGGAGGAACACCCGGATATACATACAGTTTAAACAGTGGGCCAAATCAAGGTTCCGGTTCATTCAACGGACTGAATGCGGGTTCTTATACTGTTCAAATTACGGACAATGCAGGATGCCAGGCTAACGGAACTGAAAATGTAGGAAGCATAGGCGGACCCACAATTGACAATTTACAGGTTGTAGATCCAACTTGCGGAGGTGGATGTAACGGGTCTATTACAGCAACTGTTTCAGGTGGAAACCCACCGTATACTTATCAGTGGTTTGATGCTTCCAATAATCCGATCGGTACTAATTCTGCAGTAATCGCAAACCTTTGCGGGGGAACTTATTCTCTCCAGGTAACGGATGCAAACGGTTCAAGCAGCCAATTGTTCTCTGAAGATTTTGAAAACGGAGCAACAGGTTGGAATTTGAACATCCCACAAGGCCCTGAAGGAGCTGACCCGAACTACTTTGAAGTAGATGACGACGAAGGAGGTGTTGCCCCGACTGGCTGCGGTGTTGCAGGAAACGGAGATGCTACACTTCACATCACCAGCGTAGTCTTCCCTAGCGGAGGCGCGGCTTATGATGCAGGCGGATTGTGTGGTTTCTTATTCTGTCCGGAAACAAACAGACAGGCAGAAAGTCCGGCAATTAACACCCTTGGACAATCCAACTTAACATTGAATTTCGATTACATTGCACAGGGAGATATTCCCAATGATCAGGCAACAGTTTGGTACAATACCGGATCCGGATGGACTCAATTGGGAACCGCTTTGCTTTCGGGAACTTGTCCTTCAGGTCAGGGATTATGGACCGCTTATTCTAGCCCTCTCCCTCCTGCTTGCGAGAATATTGCTAACCTTCGCATTGCTATTCGCTGGCAAAACAATGATGATGCTTTTGGAACAGACCCATCCGTTGCTATCAACAACCTGGAAATCGTTACCGCAAGCGCAACAAGCTGTCCTGCTATTGATTTTGCAACTTTAACCAGCCCGGGAGGTGGCGGAGATCCGTCATTTACGGTAAGCAATTATTGTGAAGGCACTGCAAACAGTGCTACCGGAATTGTAACCGCAGGAGGAACCTTTGCATTTAACCCGGTTCCGGCTGACGGCGCAGCTATTAACACTTCAACAGGTGCCATTACAAATGGTGTCGGCGGAACAACTTATACCATTCAGTACACAACTCCTGGCCCATGTTCAACTTCTGAAACGCATACCATCACTGTCAATGATTTGCCAGCTCCGGTTATTTCTGGTAATTTAACCTATTGTGCAGGCAGCCAGACGACGCTGAGTGCGGGCGGACCTTATACTTCCTATTCTTGGAGCACAGGACCAACAACTCAGACCATAAACACAACTGCACAAAACGGAATCACTGTTACGGTTACAGATAACAATGGCTGCCAGGGAACAAGCCCTGCAGTAAATGTCACTTCTGTTGCTCAGCTCGTTACCAACTCGAATGTGGCTATTTGCCAGGGACAGAGTTCAATGATTCATGGTATTTCACAAACAACTGCGGGAGTTTACAGCCAAACGTTCCAATCTGCCGGAGGCTGTGACAGCATTTCCAATGTAACATTGGCAGTTAATCCCGGACCAAATCCGGTTATTACCGGAAATCTTTGGTACTGCGAAGGAAACCAGGCTACACTTGATGCAGGCGGTCCATACAGCAGCTATTCCTGGAGCACGGGTGGTACGCAGCAAACCATTCAAACAACCGGTTCAGCTCCAATTACGGTAACCGTAACAGATGCAAACGGATGTACAGGAACAAGTGCTCCGGTAAGTTTGACCATTCCTCCTGTTGCGTTGGTTGGCGCCAATCCGTCGACCGGAATTGCACCTTTGGTTGTGAACTTGACCAACGGAAGTCAGCAGGCGGTCACTTACTATTGGGATTTCAGAAACGGCAGCGATTTGAATATAGGCAATACCAATAACCAGACTCAAACATATAACGACATCGGAGAATATACGGTGATGTTGGTTGCTACTTCTCAAAACGGCTGCTCAGATACGGCCTATACAACAATTGTGGTGATTGAGCCAACGCAGCCAATGATTATTGATTTTCCGAATATTTTTACTCCGAACGGTGATCAAAACAATGATTTCTTCGAATTTGCGAGTTCAAACGTAGCTTCTTTGGAAGTCATTGTAACCAATCGCTGGGGGAACTTCATGTTCAAATCATCCGACGTCAACTTTAAATGGGACGGCACGATGCCAAATGGGGAACAAGCTTCCGAAGGAGTTTATTTCTACCAATATAAGGTAACAGGAATGCTGGGAGAATATTTGGAAGGGCAAAAATTTGTTCATTTAATGAAGTGATTCTCCTAATCAGGACGATAATATAAAAATAGGGGTGGAAAATTTTCCACCCCTATTTTTTTGCCTGAATATTTTTCAAAATACTCAATCCAAAAATCAATTTGATTATTTTTTAATCATTATATCAGAAATATTTTTCGCTTTAAATCCTTTATTTTATTGACAAATAGAATAAAAAGACGATTTTTTAATCAAAATAATTGCAAAAAAGTTTGGTGAATCAATAAAGATTTCTTATCTTTGTAAGGTAGCAAATCGGTAGAAGGAAATGCTGCAAAAACAACCTTATTATTAACCATTATAAATCGAATCGTGAAACGAATTATCATCCTTTCCGTTGGTACGGCAACCCCTAAAGTTATCAAAGCAATTTCTGAGGCTTTTGAAATCAATCAGGAGTTATTATTCAAAATTCTTTACAACGCGCCTGCGGTCTTTTTGGACCATGCAGATGAAGCGCTGGCAGAAAAAGCATCCACTATTTTAACAGGACTCGGGCTGGAAGTTCTGATACAAAATACGGATGAAAAACAACCTGTGCCTACAGAATCCCTTGATATAGCCGTCCATATCAATGATCCGGTGCAATTAAGCACCGTCAACAAACAGCTGTCTGAATTTCTGGGCTGTCCTGAAAGTGAATCTCTGCAACTTTTGCTCAGCGACCCATGTGTGGTTTTGGGCGGAGTTTCCATGGCCACGGCAGAGAGCTTGCAAAAACGCATAGATGCTGAAGTGATTGCAAGTAACCCAAAAATGGATTTATACACCATTGAATTCACTTCAGAATCAGAAAAAGAACGCCTGAAGTTGATTAACCTCATCAAAACCAAGGAAATCACCATTCCTGACGGAGAAACAAAATGGGTTCGCAACTTAACCTACGAACAAATGAACCAGTTTCTCACCCGCTATCGATCAAAGCATGAGGTTAAGATCTACAATCAAAGTTATTCCAGATTTCGTATTCTTCTGGAGAATTTTGATCTGACGAATACTTCGCAAACCAATTTTTTGGTAAATGAAATCGGCATGCCGACAGAAGTAATCTCAGAAATCCACGCCAATCTTCCGGTTTTACTGGATGAATCTGTCAACTATGGAACACTTCAGGAAAAATTAGTCTTGTATAAACAAGTCGGTTTAACCTGTTCCGAAGAACAAATTCCATTCGGGAAGTATGTCATCTCCGTAAGCAACATTTCCGATTCAGGAAAAGCAAGGGAAATCCTGAGCAAATTTTACAATGATGTCAATTTAGACAAGATCACAGATGTCTGGAAAGCCCCTATGCCCCTCGGTGGTGCTTTGAGCCGACTACTTGAAAAACAACTGGAATACATTGGATGTGAAATCGAATACGAATACTAACCACTATGAACGAAAACAAACCGAACCTCCATCTCCAAATCGCTGAAAACGGAAAAGTACTCGCTTTAAGAGGAGACCACAAAGAAGCATTACGCCATTACAAAGAGGCTATGCGTATGTGTCAAACGGCCGAAAATTCAGAAGTTTTTCTGCAGCATTACAGTTTGTGTGCAATGGAATCACTGGAATTGATGGAGGCTCACGAAGAAATCATCACTTATTGTGAGAAAAGCATTGATTTTCTGACACCAAAAAAGGCCGATCGAAACGATGATTGGTTCAGAAAAAATCTCGCATCCCTCTGGGAACGGAAAGGAATCCAGTGCATCTACCTGGATGAAAAATCAGAGGCGATAGAAGCTTTCGATTCAGCGCTCAAAGAGGCAACCCATTTTCCTATGCCCTTAAGCAAAGAATTACTCAACTGGCTTCGAAGAGGTTATGCAATTAATCACAAGCAAGTGCGTGATTTACAAAACAGACATCACTACTTTACGGTTCGTAAGGAAAATGTCAACGAAAAAATAGCAGTTCAACTGCCGGAAATGATCAATCCGTTCTAAACAAACGTTTATACGAAATCGCAGGCGGTTTTAGTTTTGCGCGAAACTAAAAACATCCACCTGTCTCCTCATCCCTGAAAAGAACCGGGCCAGGATTGCTACGCCAAAAAATTTGGCTGGCAAGAGTGATCCGCCTGCATTTTGTAAAAACATTAAAAACAATTAATTTATGAGTGATTTAACCAAATTCAGTGAAGGAGCTTCCATTCTGCAGCAGGTTGATGTCAGCGACATCTTTACAAACCTCGCCATGGGAATTGCGGAAGCTCAACAGAAACTAGATGACAATTCGATAGCCCAGGCTATTAAATTGGCAGAAACCAATATCGACGGTGAGTCTTTGTTGGCCTTAGGGTTCGCTCCGGTTTTCTACGCATTCCAGTATGCAGACATCAGCGCCAGCATCAACTTGAGAATGGGATTGAAAGAAGCATTGGAATTCGGATTCGGAATCGATGTCCAATTATCCAACCAAAAAGGATATTCCGCTTCAAACCGCGATTTCTTAAGTTCAAACAGTTATTCCGAAACTTCGGAGGAATATAAGTCTGTGAGACAAGTGAGCTTTCGTGCCAAAGAAAACAAGGCGATCAAGATCAATAACACATTCGTCAGTCAAAGCGACTCACTTGTATCGAAAAGCCGTCTGGAGAATTTCAAGCACAAGATCAAAACAGAGGCATCTGTTGACCAGGTGTATGAAGAAATTCAATCCAGAAAGCTAACAGAAAATAAAAGTCGCGGAATCGATGTCTGGATGGACAGTGGCTTTCTTCGAATTGAAAAAGGACTGCATTTCGATAAAACCGGAGTGGGAGTCTTAAAGATCCAGGATTATGCGATAGACAAGCTCATTAATGTTGATGGCGTAGCTCAGACTTTCCTTCTAACGAACAATATATTGGAAAGTTTAGATATCGCTATAGATGATGAAGTTGTTACCACTCCTGCTACCCAATTATACGGACTAAGCAAAACCGGAGTATTGTATAAGCACAATGGAACAGACTGGGAACAAATTTCAAGTATGTTTTACTTCGCCTACAACAGCGATGAGATTACCTACGAGACAAACCTGAAATTGACCGAAGAAACAAGTGAATTGACTTACGACCTTCCGTATCAGGCTCCAGCAGGTGCCGTCGAAAATCAGAACTACCCGGAACATAAATTGATTCACCAGATCCTTCGTTTGATCCGAAGCCATGACTCAGATGTGTCAATCAAAATTACCGGAATGACAGATCCAAAAGGCGGAAACAATCCGAAAAACAAAAGTTTGGCAAAAAGACGTGCTGAAAGGCTGCGTGACCATATCTTCGGATCAGTTGCTCCTGTCAATGTAGGAATCGGGGCTGTTACAAACACCTCCGGTCCAAGTGATTTAACGAAGCGTCATGCTATGATTGAGTTGAGTGCTGATTACATTATCTTTATTGATGGTAATGTGACAAAAGATGCCACACCAGTTAAAACGAGTACATCAAAAAACAAATTCGTTTACGCTGATGATAACACAGAAGACAATCCGATGATAACTTTGGATGTTCAATATGGCTCAACAGGCTTGTCCTATTCCAATGATGATTTCGATGCGTTGATAGAGGAAGTACATAGTGATCTCACAAACCATTCGCACGAGGCAACCACAGACGAACTTCACTACTCCCTGGACGACGAAGCAATTGTCAAGTTGCATCTACTTTCGAATGCCTCAGAGGATATCTCACTTGAAGAAAATTCAGAAAGCAGCAGCGAAGGAACTGAAAATCAAAGCAGTTACTTGTGGGGGAAAACGAAAAACGAAAACTCTACATTGAGCGATAGTTTGAGCAATAGTTCTCAGAGCAGTTCATTTGCTTTCAATGCGAGTGTAGATTTCAGAATGTCCCGTCAGTTTGAAATGTCGATGGAAGGAAACTCAGCCATGTCAGCAAGATTGGTTTCGCTTCCTGCACCTAATCGCTTCCTTGAATTCCTGGATGAAAAATACGGAACAGGTACTACGGAAGGATAATATTCACTATTAAATTCCTAGTATATGCCAGCAATTGAAACAATCACAAGCACGCTAACGAATTCCCCGCTTTCATCGATGATCGAAAACATGGGAATTTCAATAGCAACAGCGCAAGCGGCGTTAGACGGCAATTCCATTGAAATGCTTAAAAAACTAGCCTCCAGCACGGTAGAAATCGGCGGAAATCAAGTCAGCTTATTGAATTTAGGCTTTGTTCCAAGTTTCTACGCTTTCACGGAAGCAAGTTTTGATGCAAAAATGGACTTTTCCATGTCAGAATCGACCTCTTTCGATGTAAATGGTGAAGTTTCAGTGCAAACCCAGGTAGTTTCGACTACCGTGAGTGCAGGATACGCAAGAAAATTCGATCAATCGGCTTCGGCCTCTTCGAGTATTGCAGCCCGCATGGTTTCACTGCCTCCACCGGAAAATTTAGTTACACTTCTGAAAAATTTAAGCTCAGAAGGAAACACAACAACGTAATCTTTTAATCAACACAAAAACAACAAAGTATGTTTGAAAACACCAAACCACGCATTGGTCAGGAACTTCTTGACGTGCCTATGGGCGACATGATTCGCCAAATGGCTTTTGCAATCGCAGAAGCACA
>CAMLDR010000193.1 GCA_946478775.1 uncultured Flavobacteriales bacterium | reverse complement strand
TCTGCAGTCACGCAGTTTCTTGTTGTGCAAACTGGCCTTCTTTGCCCTGTCTCGTGCCAGTTTCCGTATTCCCGACAATTCTTTTCGTTCGCGTTCGGATTGCTTGATTTTCTTTTCCAGCGTATCGGCAACATCCGGGTGGCGGTGCAGGTAGTTATCCAGCTTATCCTTCAGGAAATCATTGATGAACGCACGCATGGATTTCCCATCCGGTTCGATTTCCTGGGAGCCCAGTTTCGTTTTGGTTTGTGATTCAAATACCGGCTCGATCACCTTCACGGCAATTGCAGCCACGATCGACTGACGGATATCCGAAGCATCGTAATCCTTTTTGTAGAAATCGCGGATTACTTTTGCAATCGATTCTCTGAATGCGCTTTGATGGGTTCCTCCTTGCGTTGTATGCTGACCATTTACGAAGGAATAATAATCTTCCCCGTACGTCTTTCCATGGGTAAACGCTACTTCGATGTCGTCTCCCTCCAAATGGATGATCGGGTACAACGGATCGCCATCCATGTTGTCTTCCAGCAAATCCTTCAACCCGTCTTTCGACTGGTATTTCTCTCCATTGAAGTAGATTGCCAATCCGCGGTTCAGGTAGCAGTAATTCCAAAACATCTTAATCAGATAAGGCATTTTGAAAGTAAACTTCTTAAAGATCGATTCATCGGGAATGAACTCAAAATAGGTTCCGTTCACCTCATCGGTTTTAGACAAGGGCAGATCTTCCGTCAATTCTCCCCTCGAAAAAACAACCTGTTTCTTTTCACCCTCTCTCACGGAGTAAACCATGAAGTAATCACTCAGTGCGTTTACCGCTTTTGTTCCTACTCCGTTTAGCCCGACAGATTTTTTAAACGCTTTGGAATCGTATTTTCCTCCCGTATTGATCTGTGAAACACACTCAATAACCTTTCCCAAAGGAATTCCACGTCCGTAATCGCGAACTGAGACTTTCCCGTCCTTCACTTTGATGTCGATACGTTTTCCATTTCCCATGACAAATTCGTCAACGGAATTATCGACAATCTCCTTCACCAAAATATAGATCCCGTCATCGGCAGACGCGCCATCCCCTAATTTCCCGATGTACATACCGGGTCTCAGGCGAATATGCTCCTTCCAGTCCAGAGATCGTATATTGTCTTCAGTATATTGATTTTCAGCCATAATAACGGATTCTTTGCGAGTTATCAAAGATAGTAACGGAATGCTTTGTTCAAACGACCTTTTATCACGAGTTATGAACGATGTAAGGTTAATTTCGCAGGGGTAAATTATACCGTTTTTTTGGTATTGTTTAGAATCATTCTAAAGAATAATTTTACCCAAAAGAATTCCTATGTGTCAGTACAAAAAAATCAGCAACAATTCCTTCGGATGCCTCATTCAGTGCAAAAATTGCGAACAATTCCACCTGGGATTCGGCAACATTGTCTTAATTCTATCCCACGAGGAATTTATCCGGTTTACAGACCATGTTCACAACATACATACCATGCATTACGATGAAAAAAGAGATTCCAACGAAAAGATCTATATGCATACGGACAATTCCAAAATGGTCCTGGCATTTACACACAAGGAATGGATGAAGCTCTACCAATTACTGGAAGAATCCCGTTTTATGCTCCACGCAAATGAATTAATCGACCAGGTTTAATCGTTTCGTTTCAACCAGCCTCTTTTCCAGAATATGAATACCAAACCGGCGGTAATAAACAACATTACTCCCCAAATCACATAATATCCGTTCCGGGATTTCAATTCGGGCATGTTTTCGAAATTCATTCCATACACCCCAACAATGAAGGTCAGCGGAATAAAAATAGCACTTGTCACCGTTAATACTTTCATCACCTCGTTCATTCGCTGCCCCTGGATTGCGTAGTATAAATTCGCAATCCCTTCCAGCATCTGCTTTTGCGATTCAATTTCATCGATCAAACTATAACAGGTATCTTTCAATTCCCTGAAATAATGGATATTGTCTTCGATGATCAGTTCATTTTCCACTCGGTCCAATTGCCCCATCAGTTCTTTCATAGGAAAAACAATCTTACGCAGATCAAGGAGCTTTCGTTTTTCCCATTCCACTTTCCGAAGCACTTCACTTTTAGGGTTCCGAAGCACAATCTTATCCAGCTTTTCGATATTTATAGAGATCTCTTCGACCACCTCCGTGTAATTATCAATAATCGCTTCCAGCATACGAAACAGGAGAAAATCGGGACCTTTGTGCCGAACCTTTCCCCTCTTATACTCAATGCGTTCACGAATGGTCGGAAAGTGATCAGAGGCTTTTTCCTGGAAAGAAATCAGGTAATTATCCCCGATAATGAACCGGATCCGCTCTTTCTTCAAATCGTAATGGTTCAACCCTTCTTTCGGAAGTGCTGAGACAATGCTGAAAAAGACATAATCGGAATACTCTTCCAGACGCGTTCGTTTATTGTCAGCAAACAACTCTTCCTGGAGCAACTTATCCACACACAATCTATCACACAGCTTCACGATTGCCTCCTTATCCTTCATTGAATGGAAGTTCAGCCAAAAGGTCGAATCCATATCCTCAAACGGATTGAAGTGTTCTGCAAAATAAGCTTCCGTATTTTTTTCCAGTGAATAAGTCTCCGGATTATACTTGTAAAGTTGTGCTGCTTCAGACATCTAACGAAAATAAGGTTTTTCGAATTACGAATACCGAATTCCCAATCACGAATTGAGAAAATCTCTTAAATTCTATTTTGTTAAGAATTTATACAAAAGACGTTATACTCTGGCAATACTCGGAGTATCCATAAGCGACGAATTCGATACATTTCAGTCAATTGATCCGACTGAACAAATCTTTACCTGAACAAATCGGCAACAGAATTGTATCATTGAAAAAACAGCCTATGAAATCGATTTGCATCACTCTACTCCTGCTATCATTTTCTGCAGCCGGTCAAACAGACACATTGATCGTGGAAGTAATTTATGGCTCAAAGCCACTGGCAAAAGGCGAATCTCACTGGTTCGGAGGAAAATTGGGCGGACATATCGGTTTAACGATTGCACCGGACAGCGTGATGCATTTTATTCCGGGCGGTCGAGTTGCGGCTACAAATATCAATTCAGATATTGGGAATTACCTGATTTCGAGCAAATACGCTTTTTACAGGACTTTTCATTGTGACACCACCAAAACCTGCCGCATTTTCATTCCTGTTACACCTGCTCAAAAACAACAATTACTGAAAACTGCGGAACCATTTTTGAAAGAAGGCCCTTATCCGTATGCCTTTTTCGGAATGAGATGCGCTGCCGCCTGCTACCACTTACTATCACTTGCCGATGTTACAAAAGATCTGCCGAGAAGCATCATGACCCGGAAATTCTTTTATCCGCGCAAACTGAGAAAATTCCTTTTCAAAGAAGCAAAAGCAAAGGGCTGGAGAATTAGTGAAACTCCCGGATCAATCAAGCGGAAATGGGATCACGACTAATATAATTACAACTTGCGAATGCCTAATTACGAATTATCAATCCTGCTTAGCCGAATTAATTACATTCAATAATCAGATTCAAACTCGAAGAAAATCATTCCATTTTCAATTTTGACTTCTAACTTTTGACTTTAGCAAGAGTTTTTGATAGCACTCAAACTCTTTCACATTGGAAGAACGCTTGATGGCCGCCAATACTTTTAGCTTCTCATGTTGGGTCAAATGCCAGGAAAGGCTGATCCGGTCTTTTTGCCGTTCTCTCAAACACAGACTAATCGTTTTAACGGGCACATCGTACTTATCGGTAATCAGGTGAAGCAGTTCATCCTGGTCGTAATCCTGAATACGCGGAAAGTTGGTAAACACATTGGAAATCGGGGCGGTGAATTTATCAAAAAGTCCGAAAGAGCGAACCTGTTCATTGTACATGATCCTTTTATTATCACGAATTTGCAGGATCACTACCCCACTTGTATTCTTACTGATCCAGGACTCCAGCCTCATCAACCACTGAACCGTAATTTTCGTACCGAAATTATCTCTTGCACCGGCATCCATTAACTGAATTTCAGGAACGGTTGGCAAACTTGTCATGGGAAGTACATATGGAAAAGATGCATTCATGCGCAAAGCGGACGACAAACGCAATTTTTCCGAGTGCTGATTTTTCAGCAGCAAATGAATATCAATATTTTCCTGTACACGATTGGTTTCCGGTGCCGGTGAAGCCGAGTCCATTAGAAAGCTCAAACCGAGGGACGAGATCATAATCCTTCTTGCATCATTCACCACAGATGGCGTTAAAATCAGGTTTGGAATAATCCCTTTCTTTTCAAACGCCCTGTAATACCTCAACGGTTTATTCAATCGCTGCCCCGTATTTTCATTCAGGTCCGACTCAAATGCCATTGCCCGGTCATAACTGTACTCCGAATCTTCAAAGGAGGATTGGTACCGGAAAAACAGATCATTGGTTGAAGCCGCAAACGACAATTTATTGAGTAGATCCTGCGAGATTTCTTCAAAGTACTTCTTATCATGGAAGTTCACTTTTTTCGTTTGATAATTCTCCAGCAAGAGCGAACGGTAATAAGAAGCTCCGACTGTTCCTCCTGAAGCGCCGGTTATCATTGCAATGTGCCGGGAGGATTTGAAATCACTCATCGAATCACACATCCGCAGCACCTGAAAAACCCAGGAAGCACTGCGCGAACCTCCTCCGGAAGTGTTTACTACTACTAAAAGCGGCTTTTCTTCACCGGTTTGCTTCTTCCAGCTTTCCAGATAGGAAATGTAATTCTCGTAATCATTTTTACGGGCAGCTACATCCTTACTCAAATCGTAAATGGTTGAGTCCGTATAAACAGCCGGCCGATCGTAGGACAACCCATAAGCCTGGGTCTGAAATTTGAACAACTCCACCGTTTTGGACAAATAGTTCATCAGAAGGAAACACAAAATAAGAACCGGATAAGCCCAGACCCGCAGCCAGGAAAGCAGTGCGCTCAGCAGCATCAGGATGATTGTCAGAAGTAAAACCACACTCACGCCCGCCGGAACATCCAAAAACGTTTTTCCTCCAAATAAGCCTATCAGGATAAACGTCACAATGGTTGAAATCTCGAAAATGGTGGTAGAAATCCGGTTCTGATCAAAAACCGACTGAAGCAGCGACTGGGCGTAATGTTTGGTAGAACGGCACTGCTGAACCCTCAGTCCTCTTCCTACATACCAATACAATTTTTGCCGATTGGCGCTTCTCACTTTTACGCGGTTCCTTTTCCCAAAACGAAGCCAACGGGTAGTTCGCACTGATTTGTCTTCATCGTATCGTTTAAGTTCAAACAGGTTCTTATTGATCGGAAAGAAATAGAGCAGCGCAACCCCTACAAAAAGGAAGAAACCGACCAAAAATCCGGATACAAACAATAAGACATTCAGCCAGGACTCAAATTCTTCCATTCGCTGAAAACGCACAATCCGTATAATGAAGAATAGAATAAAAACGGTGGGAATAATGCTGTTGTTGATGCAAAACCGGACAAAAGGTTTATTCACCATTGCCAGAAACGGAAAGCGTGAAGCCAAACGCATATAGGAATAAGAATGAAAAGCCATGGTCAATCCGCCGAAAGCAAAGCCAATAAGCAGGAAAGAGAAAAAACTGGTGTTTCCTTGATATTCAGGAGATAAAAACAAGTACGACAATCCAAAACCAATTCCGACTTTATCTGAAATCAGTAAAAAGAAAAACACCCAATAGAAGAAACCCAGCAGGTTATGCTTTAAATGATGCGCCAATAAAACGAAAGGGAAAAATACCCTGACGAATTGAAATATGTTGGAGGTAATGTCTCGGAGTGCAGCCACAAACCCAATATTACGAATTATTGATGGTATTTCCGATACTCTTTTACAAAATCTGTGACTAAATACGTCAGCGCTTTTCCAACAATGATCTCATCCGTTTCATTCTTAGGAGCTGCTTCCGGCAAATGAAGGTAAGCCACCTTTTCAAGAGACGCCATTTTTCTTATGTAGATCCGTGCCTGATCAAGCGTAATTCCGGAAGGAGTAAATGCACTGGAAGGCATCAAGGCGATGGAATCCATATCCAGTTCCACTCCCATGACGTTTTTAAACCGGGAATCATAAACCTTATCAATATCTGCCTGGAATTTAAAGGGTTTCTCCAGCCAGGATTCATAAAACGTAAAAAAAGCATTCATTTGCTGCAAATGGTCCAGGATAAACTGATTGTTGTAAGACTCGTGTAGTCCCAAAACCGAATAATGTCCTAAAAAACCATATTCATAGGCGTAAGAAAACGGATTACCGGAATGCCTTCCTTCCATTGCTCGTGTATCCGCATGCGGATCCAGGTTTACTACAGAAATTGCCAATCCCACGGATTCGGATACTCCTTTGATTATCGGATACGCATTGTTGTGTCCGCCACCAATTACAATGGGAATACCACCGCAATCAACCACTTCCTTTACCCAGGCTGAAACTAAAAAATCCAAATCATCCACATGCATACAGGCAATTTCATCTATCGGTTCTTTTGAATCCACAAAGCCATGGATACAAATGGAATTCCCATTTAAGAACTGGTTTGACTGCACTGCTAAGAAACGAGCGATGAACGCTTCAAAAGCTGCTCCTGCCCCACCTTTACCGGCATTTAATCTCGGACCGATATCCTCTTTGATCCCCAGGATATGAAACTTCTTTTCTTTCCAGTCATCCCCTTCTCCTCTATACAATACATTCTGACCGATCCGGATTTCGCCGGCCCTTTCTGTCAGCCAGTTTTTCAAATGAGACTCTTCTGGCAGCTGCAGTTTGAAATACGTCGACTCAAGCATGGTATTGTTCCATTAGTTCCACAAAAGCAGCCGGAGGAGCAATCGGCTTCATTGATTCTTTCGAGACAAAAACCAGGGTTGTTTTAGCTTTGCTTAAGCATTCCTCTTTCTGGTTGTAAAGTGTGTACTCAAAAAATAAGCGTGGGCCCTTCAGTTCCGTTATGGCCGTAACGATGGTCAATTCATCGTCATACAAGGCCGGTTTAAAATAATCCACTTCAAAATGACTCACCGGGAGCATCACGCCGCTCTCTTCCAATTCACGGTAACTCATTCCGAGGGAACGCAGCGCTTCCACTCTTCCAACTTCAAAATATGCGGCATAATTTCCATAATAGCAATAGCCCATTTGATCTGTTTCACCATATCTCACACGCACCTTTGCAGGGAATTCAAATGAAGTTTTCATGCAATTTTCAGTTCTAAATAAATCAGGCTAAATGTCGTAACTATTTTTCAGATTTCGAGTTAGAAAATGAAAGCATTAAAAAGTATATTTCCTGTAGATTAATTCACTGTTATTGCAATCTAATTTCGTACCTTTGAAAGAGGGCGATTTTTCCATTTAAATCTGAAAATTTAACATTTAGCTATGAAATTTAGATATTCATCGAACAATCAGCAGGTTTTAAAAAATTTGAAAGAGATATTAAAGCATTACTTCAATACAAAGCAAAACTTTTCAAATAATCAACCCCCAAACAACTTTTTTTTTCACTTTTTTATGAGAATCTTTGCTCACTGAAAAATTCAGAGGCTTAACACTTAAGCTATGAATCTATTACGCCGATTATTTTTTTATTAACATATTATTTATAAACATTTAAATACCCCTGCTAAATGAGTGCCAACCATGACGCTATTTGGAATTCCTGTCTGAAAGTTA
>CAMLDR010000192.1 GCA_946478775.1 uncultured Flavobacteriales bacterium | reverse complement strand
GGGTCAATCCCTAAAATTATTTTATCTTCGGCCATGCAAATGAAAGAGAAAGTTAAAGCTACTAAAAAACGGGCTGGTTTAATGATTTTGTTCAAATTATTGCTGTTTACGGCTGTAATCTGGACCTTGTATTTCCAGTTGAAAAATGTGGATTGGGAGCATACTGAAGGACTTGAGATTAAACATTGGTGGGCACTTGTTCTGGCTTTTCTATTACTTGTTCCCAATTTATGGATGGAATTCCTGAAATGGAAGGTCATTACGGATCCTTTGGCAGTGAAGCCCAAATTGGTTAAAAATGCCTTTTGGGCAGGTGTGGCTTCCGGATTTATGTCGCCTAACGGATGGGGAAATTTCCTTGGAAGATTGATTTATTTTCAAAAAAGACAAACGATCTACATTATCTTTTCAACGGCTTTGGCGAATTTAAGCCAACTGATTCCTACTTTGCTTTTTGGGTTGTTCGCAGTGCTTTTGAAATATGGAAATTCCAATTCTTTTTGGCTTCCAACCTGTTTTGGAGCAATCGTGATTTTAGGGTTTTATTTTTTCGGCGATTACCTACTTCCCAAAAGAAGAAGCCGCTTTTTGTTCGTTCGGAGGCTTCAAAGCATCCGTGGAAGGTATCAAAATTTGAAATGGCCTTTTCTGATTTTTTCAACCGTGCGTTTTCTCGTATTTAGCTTACAGTATGGTTTGTTATTCATAGCTTTTGGTTACGAAAATCTTTGGTTCCTCCTTACTCAGATTTGGCTGATTTACCTGTTCACATCTTTCGTCCCGTCACTTTGGTCGGGGAAGGTGTTGATCCGGGAAACGGCGGCATTGTTTGTTTTTGCAGGAACCCTTGTTTCAGTACCGGATGTGATTGTCTCCAGTATTATTATTTACCTCATAAATATTGCCTTGCCGGCGTTTATGAGTAGTTTTGTCTGGTTGCCGAAAAGAAAATAAGTTATGTGGTTAGTTGGTTCCTGGGTACTTCTTTACATGCTTTCTATACTAACGTTGTTGTTTGGAGTGAACCGTTTGCGGGTGAGCGGAAGTTCGAAAAAAATGATGGCCATCGACGAAATATCCGTGGTGATCCCTTTTCGGAACGAAGCTCACAATCTTGAAGCATTCCTGGAATGCATTTATGCACAGCGCTATCAGCCGGCACAATGGATCTTTGTCAATGATCATTCTTCAGATTCCTATATTGATCTGTTCCGGGAAATGGATGCTTTTCCCATTCGGTTATTGCATCTGCCTGAAGAACAAAGAGGGAAGAAGCGTGCCATCCGCTATGGAATGGACCATGTTCGAACCGAATATTGCCTAACAATGGATGCAGATGTTTCTTTCGGAAAGGATTACATGAAATCCATGCTTCTGCTTCCGGAAGCTGAGTTGATCATTCTTCCGGTTGAAATGACGGGAAAGCTTTGGTGGCAGTCTTTTTTTACTTCGGAATACCTGTTTACAACACTTTTGAATAAAGGAATTGCAGGTTGGTCCAGGCCTGTTAATTGCAGCGGCGCGAACCTGTTGATCCATGTTTCAAGTTTTGACCAGGTAGATGATATTGAAGATCATGATCACATTTTGAGCGGCGATGATATTTACACGCTCAGGGCTTTTCGGGAATCCGGCAAACGCATTGAGATAGTGGAAAACGAAGCGCTTAAAGTAGAAACAGAAACACCGGAAACAATCTCCAAGGTGATGGAACAGCGAGTTCGCTGGCTGGGGAAAACAAGCCATGTGGCGGATTCTTTGAATAACTTCCTTGGTATTTGGGCTGTGGGACTGCATTTGTATTATTTCCTGCTCCTGATCATCACTTTTTTTGCCGGAGTTTACTGGTTGACGTTTTTAATTATTGCCTTTAAGTTTGGAATGGACTTTATGTTGGTAAAAATGGATAAAAAGAAGCCGAAACCATTCGATTTGCTTGGTTTGGGTTTGTTCGAACTCTTTTATCCGATCTATTTATTCGCTTTACTTGCTTACCTGATGGTCTCTCAACCTGAATGGAAGGGAAGATAATTTAGGTCTTTTTAGTATTTGCAGGAAACATTTGTCCTTATTTTTATGATGTTCTTATTCTATTCAGTACAAAAGGTGACTGAGCGGAGTCGAAGGCATCCTTTTAAAGCAGACAATTTTGGAACAGTCAAAAAAATTCACTCAAACAACCCGTGGCAAGCTCATTCTGGCCTTCGGATTGGTTTTATGTGTTTCCCTGTTTACATGGATTGTTAATCGCAGTGCGTTCGACCGGATTAACACGGTAGTTGAAGATTTAGCCAAACCGAATAACCGCTTGAATGCCTTGAATGATCTGCAAATGGAGATGAGCAGGCTGAATGATTTCTATCGTGCGGAAGCGCTGCAGAATAAGTATAATCCTTCTGAAGAATACGATCAAAGAGTTGCTCAGATCACCAACAGATTGAATGAATTGAAGGATTCTTTTGCGGATAATCCCACCCAGGTCCAGCGTTTGCTCCAGGTGGATTCTATTTTCGTCAAACGGAACTTGTTGTTTGAGAAATACCTCAAAATCCGGTATAATTACCTCCATAATGGATTGGTAGACAGACAGTTTGAGGAGTTGGCCGAACAAGTGGACCGGGAGAACCTGAAAGTAGACACCAATGTGGTTACTACCGAAAAACAAACGAAAACATACACCTATTTTGATCCGGTTGTAAAGAAAGAGGTCCCGGAAAAGAAAAGGAGGTTTCGTCGAAAGAAGCCGCCTGTTGTTGAAACAAAATCCTATATCGTCGTAGAAGAAAACACGAATATCCACATTGATACCCTGGCTGTTTCACAGAAGAAAGACAGCATTATTGAGAATATCCGAATCTCTTTGGACCAGGTTGAATCGGAGCGGAATTCCGGACGGAAATTCCTGCAAAAACAGGAGTTGATCCTTATCAAGAGCAATGAGATTTTATTCAATCGATTGCTGGAAGTGATTGGAGAAGTGAAAGACGATGAGTATCTCAGTACCCAATTTAGTTCGGCAACATCGATTCAAATTGCTAGGGAAACCATCTCATTTACCAAGGTTTTGACTGTGGTTTTCGTTTTGGTTGCTTTCGTGCTGATAGGTTTTATTATCGGCGATGTCTCAAAGTTCAATCGTTACCGCAAGCAATTGGAAGCTTCACGGGAAGAAGCAGAGTTTCACAGTCAGGCAAAACAGCGTTTTCTTTCAAATATGAGCCACGAGATCCGTTCTCCTTTGCAAACCATTGTTGGGTATTCTGAATTGATGATGAATGAAAAGGAAACGGATAAATCCAAGATTGAAGTGGTTTCCAAGGCTTCTGAGCATTTATTGCAGGTAGTCAATGAGATCCTGGATTATTCCCGGATCATTTCTTCGAGTTTTAAAATAGATAATAAACCATTTTTATTAAATGAAATGATTGCGGAAGTGGCTGATTTGGCTGCTTTCCAATGCCGACAGAAAGGAATTCACTGGAATTTCGACAGCAATGAATCGGGTATGGAAAATGTATTTGTGATCTCTGATTCTTTCCGTTTGAAACAAATTTTGATCAACATTCTCAGCAATGCGGTGAAATTTACAGAAAAGGGTTCGGTTTCCTTAATGGTTCAGCTGGAAGATAATTCTGATAAAATAAGGGTTTCTTTCAGGATACTCGATACTGGAATTGGAATGAGCTCTGCTGACCTGAAAGTGGTTTTTCAACAGTTCGAACAGGCTAAGAATGCACCAATTCAATCAGGAACCGGCTTAGGATTAAGTATTGTAAAAGAACTGGTTGGGGCATTGAGAGGTGAAATGGATGTGAAAAGTAGGTTGGGAAAAGGAACAGAGTTCAATCTTCTGTTTACGTTTGAAAAAGCAGAACTTCCGGAAACTCAAATTGTGCGGAATGAACCCGAAATCATTGAAGTGGATGGTACAGTTTGGGTGGTAGACGACGATCCGGCTATTTTGAAATTGTGCGAACAATTATTGAAGCAGCAAAATGTGCGGTTCAGCTCTTTCAGTAATCCGAAGGAATTGCTTGCGGCAGATTTGGACGAAGAAGTCAAATTGCTTTATGCCGATGTGCGAATGCCGGGAATGAGTGGAATTGAATTGTGCTCCGAATTGAGAAAGCGCGGACATAAAGGGCTGAAAATTGTTGCATTAACGGCCCAGGTTCTTCCGGAAGAGAAAGAATTATTTCTTCAGAGCGGCTTCGATGGAATTGTTTTGAAACCTTTTAAAAGCCATGAGTTTTATGAACCACTTCGCCAAGCCCGAAAAAATGAGGGTGAATTTGACTTTTCAGCTTTGAGAACAATGATCACGGATGAAGCTGATTTCCGGGAAATCAAAACGCAGTTTGTTTCAGATTCGAAAACCGATCTTTCAGCAATAAAAACAGCGCTGGCTGAAGAAAATACGCAGGAGGTTCTACTTTTGGTCCATCGCCTGGCAGGAAGGTTCGGGCAAATGGGCTCGAAGAAATTGGCTTCGAAACTTAGAAAATTAGAAGTGAGCCTGAAAAATACGGTTCATGGAATTGTGTTTTATGAAATCAATGAACTCATCCCGGAATTGGAAAAGGCCATAGAAGGAGTCTAATTCTTTGATACTACTGGGCAAATCCCGCAAGTGAGGGATCCATCATTTGAGACCGGGATTGTGTATCATTGCGTCACTCCAGTTCGTACTTTTCCATCTTGCTGTAAAGCGTTTTCCGATCGATATTTAAGAGCTGCGCTGCTTTCGTTTTGTTGTACCTTGTCTGCACAAGCGCGTTAACAATCAGTTCGCGTTCAGTGTTTTCCTGAACTAGTTTCAAATCATTCGGATTGTTTGTTTCCGCGCGAGATATCATTTCTTCGGGCAGTAATTCGACACCAATTTCATCATTCCTGGAAAGTAAGACAGAACGTTTGATCACATTGCGCAATTCACGCAAATTCCCCGGCCAGTCGTATTTTTTGAAAATTTGGATAATTTCCGGCGAAAGGCGTTTTACAGAGCGGTCCAATTCATCATTGGAAAGATCTACAAAGTATTGAATGAATAACTCTAAGTCCACATCGCGTTCACGCAGCGCGGGCATCTGTATTTTGAATTCATTGATCCGGTGGTAAATATCTTCTCTGAAATTACCGGCCCCGATTTCCTGAAGCAGGTTTTCATTCGTTGCGCTGATCAAACGAATATCAATCGGAATGCTTTTTCCGCTTCCAACCGGCTCAATGGTGCGCTCCTGAAGTGTTCGAAGTAATTTAATCTGAACATCGTAGCTTAAATTCCCGATTTCATCCAAAAACAAAGTACCGCCATTCGCTTTTTCCAAAACACCGATCTTGTCTTGCACTGCCCCGGTGAAAGAACCCTTTGCATGGCCGAACAATTCACTGGCAGCCAGTTCTTTTGAAAGAACACCACAATCAACTGCTACAAAAGGGCCGTTAGAGCGTTTGCTTTGATTGTGAATGGAACGTGCAATGTGCTCTTTGCCTGTTCCGCTTTCACCAATGATCATGACGGACATTTCTGTTGGTGCAACCAGGTCAACGTATTCGTATAATTTTTTGGAAACCGCACTTTCACCTTTGATGAATGGCTGTGTATTTGAAACGGGTTTTTCCTTCGCGGCGGAAGGCTTTTTAGGCGCTGTTTTTTTGTTGAGAGCAGATTCCACAACCAGTAGCAGTTCATCCGGATTGATCGGTTTGATAATGTACTCAAACGCTCCTGACTGAATGGATTTCACAGCCGTACGGACATCATCAAAACCGGTAATGATCACAATGGGAAGGACAGGGAATTGAGTTCCCATTTTGGAGATCAGGTCCAAACCAATTCCATCGGGTAACCTGTAATCTAAGAGCAGGAGATCGAATTGCTCAGTGCTTAATAACTTCTCTCCGGACAGCAGATTTGAGGCAGAACTGACCTGGTAACCTTTCTTATGGAGGAAAGTAGTTACAATTTTTGCGAAAGTCGGATCGTCTTCAATTAACAGGATCTTAGTATCCAAAGCTGTGTGTTTTGTGATTCCTAATAAAAATAAGAAAGGTCAAGCAGAAGCAAGACCTTTCTTATGATTATTTAAGGAAAAACGGTATTATTTAATCACTGTACCGTCTTCGTTGAATTTCACTGTTTTCAACTCACCTGTTTTATTTGCTAATTCCACTTCATAGTAAGGCTTATCAGCTTTTACGATATAAGCTTGTTTTGCAGTCCACTCCATATAAGCGCTGTCAGTAAGAACTTTACGTACCGGAGCAGGCAACTCTTCCAATTTGATTTGTACACGATCAGGCTTGCTTGCATCAGCCTTGTTAGCATCAGCGATTTCCGTTGCAGGAGCCTTAGTTGTTTCTGTTTGTGCTTGAGCGTTTGCGAATACTGTTGTTGTAATGGCGATTGCTGCGATGAATAACTTTTTCATGGTATTTAATTTTAATGATTTCTGCAGTATCATTAAGGAATATCATGCCATGAGGCAAATTTGATGTTTAAATAGAGGGATTTAAAAGTGAAATTCCTTTATTCATAAGGGTTTCCGGGATTTGATTCGAATTTTTGGAAAGGCAAGAGAATAATGCCAGGGTGTGAAAAAGTGTGGAATGATTCCACAAAACGGGGAAGGGTTCTACAAACTGGCGGGATTTAGTTGACTAATATCCGATTGGATTATCCAGTTTTAATTGCACTATCACTTTGTTGCGCAGCGGAAATAGAGAAACAAAATAGAGTATGCCCAATCCGCTTAAAAGAACGAAAAAAAGATTGGTAGTAAGAACAAAACAAACGATTGCAAAAAGAATCGAAGCATCCATCAAAGCCATTTGAACTATCCTTGTGTTGGTGTATGATTTGATTAATTTCAGCGGATCCGTTTCATTGTGGACTTTTGCACCCATTGCTTTTCGAAGAAAGATGCTTGTAGAAACTGCAATAACCATAATAATGGGGGCAATCAATTGGAACAATTCATTGGATTCGGTTTGTTGGATTCCGGGAGTAACAATAATACTCATAGCCAAAAGAAAACTCGTGATCCCAAAAAGGAAGCCAGCAAATATTATTCGGATTAAAATGAGACTGTTGGTTAGTTTTTGTTCGGTTTTCTGATTCATGAATTTTAGATAAAACGAGTAGGGGGTGGAAAATTTTCCACCCCCTACTTTGTTGTTTAATTATTAGAACGGTAAATCGTCATCGTCGCTTGGTGCTGTAGAAGCACTTGGAGTTGCAATAGGATCTAAGCTCATGGCTGTTGGTCCACCTGCCGGGATTCCGCCACCTGAGGAAGCAGTTCCAACTTTCTCAATTCTCCATGCTTCCAAAGTGTTGAAGTATTTCACTTCTCCCTGAGGGCTTGTCCATTCACGGCCTCTTAAGTTGAAAGAAACTTCAATTTGTTCCTGGGTGCTAAATCCATCAATCAAACTACACTTATCTTGTGTCAATTGAAACAAGATATCCTGGGGATACATACTTGCATTATCAGTTAAAACAAATTCTCTCTTTGAAAATTTTTCGGATACTTGAACGGTATCATTCTTCACCTTTAGGATTCCGGATATTTTAAACATATTTCTACGGGTATTTACTATTTTTAATCGTTAAAAGAAAGCAGGGTCATCCATGCTCCTTCCATATCATTGTTCTTAATTAATTCTTTTGCGCGTTCATGCAAAGCAAGTTCCAATTTTGCCGGTTCGTCTTCTAAAGTTAGGAATAAATCACTTAATTCCAATAATTTATACTCGTT
>CAMLDR010000191.1 GCA_946478775.1 uncultured Flavobacteriales bacterium | reverse complement strand
TGGATTCTACTGAGAATGGTTTGACAGTTACTGAATTCAAACGTTTCTCTTTGAGTTAATCAGCTTTTAAAGAATACAAATAATTAAAAATCCTGTCCGTTTGGGCAGGATTTTTTTGTTTTTATCATGATGATGTAAAAGAAAATGTGTAGGGACGCAATGCCTTGCGTCCCTACACATTTTTCACATCAAATTCATTTCCGCAATCCAAACATTTATAAACATTTTTGCGATAGAGCGGAAAAATGACAAGGAGAAAAGAAATAATGGCTGAAATCACCGCTCCCACACTTTTCATGGATTTATGACCCGATTCAATCCGGATGGATTCACATTTCGGACAGGAAATGACTTCATCATCATCCGTGGTGTAGGGTGTTTCTTCCAATTCCAACACAATATTCTTAGCATGTGGCAGGTCTTCTTCGTTAATCTTCAGCTTAATTCCACCAACCAAATTAGCGTACAGCGGATTTACAGATACGATATTCTCATCAAAAAGAAAACAGGTTATTCCCTCACTTTCCAATTTAATTTTTAGAATATGAGCATCTATTGCATTGTCAAATGTTTTGAAAGTAATGAGTCCCATTCAAATTGGATTTATGTTCTAAATTAGCGAATTATTCATCCAGAAATCCCTTTTCCTTTTCCGAACTTCAAAGATTCCCACTATATTTGCGCAACTTCTTTCAATAATTATGAAATACCGACGTATCCTGCTCAAATTAAGTGGTGAATCTCTCATGGGAGATAAACAATTTGGAATTGATAACCAAAGACTTAGTGTTTATGCTAAGCAAATCAAGGAAATCCATGATATGGGAGCGGAAGTGGCAATCGTCATTGGAGGTGGAAATATTTTCCGCGGTGTTCAGGCTGAAGAAGGTGGAATGGACCGCACACACGGAGATTACATGGGAATGTTGGCAACTATGATCAACTCCATGGCACTTCAGTCGGCATTGGAGTCTGCAGGTCTTCAAACCCGACTTCAATCCGCTATCGAAATGAAGGAAATCTCCGAACCGTATGTGAGAAGAAGAGCCGTAAGACATTTGGAAAAAGGTCGGGTAGTGATTTTTGGAGCGGGAACAGGAAATCCTTACTTCACGACGGATTCCGCAGCTTCATTAAGAGCCATTGAGATCAATGCAGATGTGATTTTGAAAGGAACCCGTGTAGACGGGATTTATACGGCTGATCCGGAAAAAGATCCAACTGCTACTAAGTTTGATGTCATCACCTTTGAAGAAGCTTACAGCCGTGGATTGAAAGTAATGGATATGACTGCATTTACTTTATGCATGGAAAACGATTTGCCAATTATCGTTTTTGATATGGATACTCCCGGAAATCTGAAACGATTGATGGAAGGGGAGCAGGTAGGAACAATTGTACAAAATTAATAGCTATCCGCCACGGTGGATAAATTTAGATAGACTATGACCGAAGAGTTAGAACTGATTTACGATGATTTGAAGTCATCCAATGCAAAATCGTTGGATCATTTGGAAAACGAATTGACAAAAGTAAGAGCAGGAAAAGCCACTCCATCGATGCTTTCCGGAGTGATGGTGGATTATTACGGTTCCCCGACTCCTATTCAGCAGGTTGGTAACGTGAGCACTATGGATGCCCGTACATTGACTGTTCAGGCATTTGAAAGATCCATGCTCAATGAGATCGCTAAAGGAATCATGAATGCGAATCTGGGGTTGAATCCACAAAATAACGGAGAGCAGTTGATTATTCAAATTCCGCTTTTGACTGAGGAGCGCAGACGTGACCTGGTTAAAAAAGCAAGAGCGGAAGCTGAGCATGCAAAAGTTGGAATCAGAAACAACCGTAAAGATGCTTTAGATATGGTTAAAAGCCTGAAAGCAGATGGTCTTTCTGAAGACATGACCAAAGATGCAGAGAATGAAATTCAGAACATCACCAATACTTTTATCAAAAAGGTAGATGATTTGGCTGATGCAAAAGAAAAAGATATAATGACTATCTGAGATGCGTTACATTTTATTCATCGCTTCACTTTTTTTTCTTTTTTCCTGTGCAAAACAGCGGATAATAAACCGCCTCGAAGGAAAATGGAACTATTCAAAAATGCTGAAGAACAATGGTGAATATGTATACCATTCGGAAGTTTATGAATTTACAGGGGGAGACAAGGACAATGATGCCGGTTTCCCCTTTGTTATTTATGGCCAGGATACCATTCACGGCATTTACCGCATAACACAGAAAAACGTCATTAAGGTAAAGGAAGGTGCCGGAGATGAAATTGATTGGTTAATTGAAGATATGGATAAAAACTCCCTGGTTTTTCGCATAGCGGAAGGGGTGGTGTTTTTGGATAAACAGCAATAGAATTCAATAGGCGATGCTTGTTTGAAATTCGTCTGAATACCGCATTCCAACTGGGTAAATCCCGCACGTGCGGGATCCGTATTTTGAGGAGCGGGATTAGAATAGTTGGTGATTATCTGTCTGAATCTCCACCAATCCCAATCCACCGCTGTAATACAAATACCCCTGAATGTTCAACATACCGATTTGCTGCAACACATGCATATATCCCAGTACCTGCTTCTCATGCTTGGCACTTTTTTCCCCGGTCTTAAAATCAATCACAACCGTGTGCTGATCGGAAACAATGAGTTTATCGGGCCGTAACCTGGTTTTCGAATCAAATATCAGCGTGCGTTCATTCAAATGTTTTCCCGCATGAAACAGTTCTGTCAACAAAGTATTTGCGAAAGCTTCTTCCAGCAGATTGACTAAAATAGCTTCGAAATCCTGCTCGATCTCGCCTTTCAAAAGACCGGTCTGAAGAGCAGAGAAAGCGGTTTCCCTGGAATGCGATTTTTCCATGATGAAATGGAACTGCTTTCCGATGCGTTGCTCATTCGTTAAACTGTCCTCTTCCTGTTCTTTCGTAGACTGGATACTGATTTCCGGGAACCACAAAAAGTTGCGAATGGATTGGGGACTATAATCTGTTGTGTTTTTCTGCGAATGATGCTTAATCTCAGGAGTCGTTCCAAATTTTAAATGAAACCTGTTTTCTTCGGCTGCTTCGGGAAACAAGTTTGTCAGGATGGCGTTGAATTTGTCGTAAAAGCTGTTCCCGTGACTTTTTATATTGATAGCGTACAAACGATCTTGCGGCCGGGTGAATGCCACATACAATAAATTGATAGCATCCATTTGCTGAGCAGCATTTTCTTTTTCAGCCTCAGCTTGTATAACAGGAATAGCCGCCTCAAATTTGCTCATTTTAGTTTCCACAATGTGATCATTGATCTCCATCAAATAGGAATCATTGTTATTTCCGCCACTGAAGAAATTAAAAGAAGGAATAATAACAACCGGAAATTCCAGGCCCTTTGACTTATGAGCGGTCATGATTTGAATGGCATTCTCATTTTCAGAAAGCTGCACACTGAATTTACTTTGGTTCTTCTCATAATAATGGATGAACTCCATCAGGTCGGGGCCATTCGACATGTCAAACTGGTAAGCCAAATCCAGCAGCTGCTGCAAATAGGTGTTTTCGATCGAATCTAATCCCACCAACATTAAGAAATCCACCAGTAAGGAATAAATATTCTGGAAACTTGCATCCAGGAAATCGGCATTCAACCGACTGCTTTCAAAGAAAAGCTGTTCTGAAAAATAGACTTTGGAATCAGCATCCGTCCGGAAACAATCTCCGTATGTTTTAAAAGCGTCTTTCTTGCCCAGGATCTCAAAGTAAAAATAAGCGAATTGCATGGCGCGCTGAAAATCAAAACGATTGACTTTCCACTTGCAGTAACAGATCGTTAATTGAACGAATTGATCGCTGTTTACCAGCAAAGAATCGGAAGAAACAATTTGGTAGCCTCGTGATTTTAAAAAGTTAGCGTATTGGTTGCAGTCGCGTTTCTTTCTTCCCAGGACACAGATTTCATGTGGTTTATAGCCATCGGCAATGCATTGTTGCACCCACTTCAATAATTGATTATTGGTGAATTTTGCAGCGTCTGTTTCTTTTTGCGGATTCAGTATGAGTTCTACATAACCCCCTTCTTTACCTTTTGGATGCTGTTTCAGGTGTTGGTAAAATCCCTGTCCGCTTTCCGGCATGAAGGGCAGGAGCTCTTCGAAAAATTGATTATTGAAATGGACAATCTCTTCGGCCGAACGCCAGTTGTCTTCCAGACCTTCCACTTTTCCCATTTTTTGGAAGAATTGGGAACGCAGCTGAATGGAGGGTTCTTCCTCCGGATTGTAGATCGCAGGTAAGGCAATGAACTGTTCCGCAACGCCATTTTTGAAACGATAAATGGATTGTTTCGGATCGCCGACAATAAAATTGAAGTAATTACCTCCCAGGGAATTGTGGATCAGTGGAACAATATTGAGCCATTGCAAACGTGAAGTATCCTGGAATTCATCCAGGAAAAAGTGATTGAATTTGGATCCCAAACGCTCATAAATAAAAGGGGCATCTTCATTCTGGACCAATTCGGCCACCAGCTTATTGAATTCACTTACCCGGATAATGGATTCTTTGTTCCGGATATCGTCCATACTTAAAGCCAGTTCCTTGAGAATGGCTAGTAAGTGAAATTGCTGAATTTTAAAATCGAGTTCGATCCAATAAGCGCTTTTATCGCTAATGAACTGAAGAAATTCCAGGTAAACCGGTGAAAATTGCGTTTCCTTTCCTTCATCGATCGTTTTTAGGATGTTCTTTAGGTTTGCATCCGTGCGTTTGCTTTCTTTTAAGAAGAGTATTGGTTCGGCTGCCAGCTGCAAATTGAAAACAATCGGATTGAAAGTCGTGCTTTTTCCTGCAAAAGAATTGGCATCGATTCCGGCTTCCAAAAGCAATCTGTTTAAGCTGTTCAGCCGAATAGTCAACTCCTCTTTCTCTGACCTAAACTGCAATTTCCACAAATCCAGCTGTTCTGTTTTAAAATCCGTTTTGGAAAGTGTCCGGATAATCTGGAAATACCCTTCATTGGTCAGGACTTTGGCTTTCGATAAAAGGATCTTCTTCAGGTTCCAGTCATTTTCTTCCTCCAGGTTGGATTTCGCAAAATTCAACGCAAGCTGATAAAGTTTGGTTTGGTTCTTAGCGTCGATATTACTCAAAAGTTCATCAATGGCCTTTTCAAGGATCAAGGTATCATCCAGGGAAATCTCAAAACTATCCGGAAGGTCGAGGTCTCTTGCAAATGAACGGATTAAACGAAGATTGAATTTGTCAATGGTCATGACATTAAAATCCTCGTATTGATGAAGGATTTTCCGAAGAACAATGCGGGCCCTGCTTCGGGTTGCTTCGGGTGTGGTTCCTACAAAAGCTGCAATTTCTTCCAGGTACCTGTTCGTATCCTCTTTTCCATTGGCAAGTTTATTCAAATCACTCATGATCCGTGATTTCATTTCAATACTTGCTTTGTTGGTAAAAGTCATGGCCATGATCTGGCTGATCTCTGCTCTGTCGTCATTTTCGGAAAGCAGTAAACGGAGGTAGTTACGCACCAGATTGTACGTCTTACCACTTCCGGCAGAAGCGTTTACGATCAAAAATGGCTTGTTAACATCCGAATTCATACCGATCAATCAATAAACTCCCGAAATTACCGAAAATCCGGCGGACACTTCGTGTTATTTTAGGAATTCTCTTGGCATTGTTTTAAATTTGGTAAAACAACTGAATGAAACATTTCCCGATTCTTGCGTTGCTTGTGTGTGTTACTCTGTTCTCCTGTAAAAAGAAGAAGGATGATGTGATTGATACACCTGTTGTCCAGCAAAGTAAGTTGTCGTTAAAGCCTGTATTTGGAAGCGAAAATTTAGTGTTAGATTCGGTTTATACCCTGAGCAACGGTTATAAAATCGAGTTTGTGGAACTAAAGGCTTATTTCACAGATATTCAATCCGGAGGAAGTGTTCTGAAAGATGCGGCCTTATTTAATTTTAGTGAAACGGGTACTTTGGTATTTCAGGCCAACCAGGTAGTTTCCAATCCTTCGTCCATTCAGTTTGGAATTGGAGTTCCTCCTTCCATCAATCACAGTGATCCAAGTGAATTTCCCACCAATAATCCGTTGAACATCGCCATTGCGAATGATATGCATTGGGACTGGAGTCCGGGATACATCTTTTTCAAAGTAGAAGCAAAAGTAGATACCCTTGTGGATGGAATTACGAATTGTAATCACAACCTGGTGTATCATGTGGGCACAGATGGATATTTCACGAATAAGACAATTAGCAACCTCAACTGGTCGGTTGTAAGTTCAACGGTTAATGAAGCTTGGTTGAAGCTGGACCTGAAGAAATTTTTCGAAAATAGCGGAAACGCACTGGATGTGAAAACGGAATACACGACCCACAGCATGGCGCCGTCTCAAAATGCCTTAACCGAAAAAGCGCGGCAGAATTTCGCCGCATCAATAAGCGCATTATGAATCGACTCTTTTTTGGAATACTGCTCTCATTGGTTCTTTTCTTAGCGTGTACGAAGGAAAAGGTGGGTTACGATCCAACTCCGTACAGCTTAAAGATACCCAGTCATTTTCCGCAGATGAACATTCCTTCGGATAATCCGATGACGGAAGAAGGAGTTTTATTGGGGAGAATGCTCTTCTATGAAAAGAACTTGTCTTTGAATAACACGATTTCCTGTGGATCCTGTCACGCTCCGGATGCTTCTTTTTCAGATGGGAATCAGTTTTCAGAGGGAGTGAATGGAGCAATGGGGGTTCGAAATGCTATGGCACTGGTTAATTTGGGCTGGCAAACCAGTTTCTTTTGGGATGGAAGAGCACATACCCTGGAGGAACAAATTCTGGAACCGGTACCGAATCCGGTTGAAATGCATTTGCAATGGAAAGATGCTATTTCACGTCTGAAAGCAGATGGAGTTTACCGCAACCAGTTTTTCAAAGCTTTTGGCGTAGTGGATTTCAATGAATCACATGTGGCCAAAGCATTGGCCCAGTTCTTGCGGACAATGATCTCGGGAGAATCCAAATACGATGTGATGTACAAGTTTGCTAATAATATTCCGCTGAATGCTTCCGAAGCAGCAATCAAAAATTCGGTTACTTCAGAAGAATGGGCCGGTTTTGATCTCTTTAAAAGTTTAAATGGTGCAGATTGTTTCCATTGCCATAACGGAACCCTGATGCAGGTTCAGAAGTTTTCGAATAACGGCCTGGATGGGGTGTTTTCCGATTTGGGAAGAGGAGCAATAACGAATAATGCAAATGATAATGGAAAATTTAAGGTTCCGACACTCCGGAACATTGCACTTTCAGCACCCTATATGCATGACGGAAGATTTGCAACATTGGATGATGTGATTGAACATTATTCGACTGGAGTTCAGCACTCAGCAACGATAGATCCTTTGATGGAATTTGCAAGTATGGGTGGGGTTCAGTTGGATCAAAATCAGCGTAATCAGCTGAAATCCTTTTTGTTAACGTTAACGGATTATAATTTTGTAACGAATCCGGACTTTAAACCGTTAAACCCTTAACGAAGTAAGTCTAATAGTTCGTACATTTGTACAAGTGATATGGAAGAAATGGTAGACGAAAGAAGATTAACCACCGAGGAGAAAGCCTTGAAAATTAATCTAACAAGTGACATTTATGGTTGTTTCGCTGAAATTGGAGCGGGACAGGAGGTTGCAGCTAACTTTTTTAAAGCTGGAGGTAGTTCCGGAACCATTGCGTATACGCAGTCGGCA
>CAMLDR010000190.1 GCA_946478775.1 uncultured Flavobacteriales bacterium | reverse complement strand
CGTAAAAGCCAACATTCGCATTCGAAAGGACAGCGTCATTTGGATGACTTTTTCCACGGAGCAACCTATCGGGGAACTGTTCGTATCACAGGGGCAAAAGGCGATTGGTTGGTAACTGTTTCGCATGCGCCGTCTAAAGTTTGGAAACCCTTGAAGGATACGGCTTTTCATGTATATGCTGATCAGTTGATAACCGACGGTAAAGGAGATAACGGTTTAATCATAACCCGGGTCGGTTCCTTGTATGGAGTGATTGACAGCCGCGGGAATGAACTCTATCCTCCAAAATGGGAACAGGTGGAGATTTTAAGGGCTGATAACGATTTGGAATGGCTGGTAATCCGGCAGGACAATCAATCGATGCTCATATTCTACAATCCATTCAACAAAAAACTGGCTACAGTTCTGGTTGGAAATATAGATGATCAATATGAGAACTTTTGGAATTTTGTCCAAGTCAATCGAAAGGTAGGTAAAAATACGGTCCAGAGCAAGTTGGTGAAGTTGGGGACGTTTAATACAGATGGATCGGTGAATAGTTCGGATAAAAACGAATTCTACGATTCCATTGTACGGTTCAGTTCCTTGCCTTACTTCTTTCAGACCTACAAAGGCTCGAAAAGGGGAGTGCTGGCACTGGATGCAACTTCCGTAATTCCCTGTATTTACGATTCCATTCAATTGAATGCATACTATTTTGTACGTCTTAAAAAGTACACGAATATTCCGGAATACACTACGCTTCAGCCCATTTTGGCTGTTTTTTCCAATGGTAAACAAGCGATTTTTCATCCAACAGCAGATGAATATTCCAATAAATTGGTGCACTCCTTTAGTGAAGCTCCGCTAAGCGGTAAAGCCAAAATCTCGGATGACGGTTTGTATGTGATGGATCCGGCTGGGAATGGCCGTGTGGAAATCTATTCGATTAATGGAAAGAAGCTGAGCAGGGAATCGATCCTCCTGCATAATGACAATCAAAAAATGGCCACTTTCACCAAGACCTATTGGTATGTGAGAGGAAAAGATTCAAATAACAAGGACGTATTGATGGGGCAAAACGGTGCTTGGTTCGTACTTCCGGAGAACTAATCAAATTTTACAATCCAAATGCTCCCGGATCATTGCTCCGTTGCTGATTAATAATTCTTTTAGCTATCTTGTAAGCGATTCTATTCGATCCGCTTATGCTGCAATGATCCGAATAAATTAATTGAAACATATGAGTGAACAAAAAATGGCAGTTTTAATAGATGCCGATAACGTACCCTATTCCAGTATTAAAGAAATGCTGGAAGAAGTGGCTAAAGACGGAACGCCAACGATCAAAAGGATCTATGCAGACTGGACAAAACCCAATGCTAACGGATGGAAAGCAGTCCTGTTGGAAAATGCAATCACCCCAATCCAGCAATACAGCTATACCAGCGGAAAAAATTCAAGTGACAGTGCCCTGATCATTGATGCGATGGATATTTTATATTCCAATCAGGTAGATGCTTTTTGCATTGTTTCTTCTGATAGTGATTTCACCCGACTGGCAACACGTTTGCGTGAATCCGGTAAAAAAGTCATGGGAATCGGGGAAAAGAAAACACCGCTTCCGTTTATTACGGCTTGTGATAAATTTGTGTATATCGAAATCCTCAAGCAAAAACAAGTCCCTGCGAAATCCGAAACAAAACAAAAGGAAAACAAAAAGGAAACTGTTCCGATGAATAAAGTCGATCAGAATTTGGTAGCACTTTTGAAAGATAGTGCAAACGATTTGGCTGACGAGACCGGATGGGCATTCCTGGGAGAATTGGGAAATTTCCTTTTGAAAAAGAAACGCGATTTCGATCCGCGAAATTATGGTTTCCAAAAATTACTTCCGCTCATCAAAAGCACGAATGAATTTGATATTGACATCCGTGAAACGACTAATCGAAATACCAAACACATTTTTGTGAAGGTAAAAGAATGATTTAAACAAATAGGGACGTCAACCGTGGCTGACGTCCCTACTGATAATTAATTTGGGGTAGTTAGATTTTATTGAGCTAATTTGAACCAATAGAAGTTATTCCATCCTTCAATCAATTTCGTTGGGTCTGTATTTTTTGTTCTGTCCTGCTCAGTCATCAAAACAATTTTACCACCTACAACCTCAAAATTGTAGATTCTTGCTTTGGATTCTCATTCTGTTCAACATCCGTCGTCCCAAGGGCCGTCTTTTGTTACTATTCTAAATGAGTCCCCGGTGAAACGGACCAGACCGCCGGCGCCGCCAATCCAGAATAATCCAAATTTGTCCTGGTAAAATGACTGTACCGCTCGCATATGAAGTCCCTGCTTTTCATTGAACTGGTAGATTTTCTCGTTCTGGTAAATATAAACCCCAAAACCTTCGCAGGAAAACCAAATCGTTCCTTTGGTGTCCTCATAGATTGCCCAGACTTCATTGCCTCCGATCCCGCTTTTAGAATTGAAATGGGTGAATTCCTTTTTTCCCTTTTCCATAGGATTGTATTTGCTTACTCCACCATCCATCGAACCAAACCAGATGTTTCCACTTGTGTCTTCCAGGATACAGGTCAGGTCATTGGAACACAATCCGTCCTTCACAGAGATTTGCCTGAAAGTCTTTCCGTCAAATTGGAATGCACCTTTATCTGCGGTAGCAAACCAAAGATTTCCGGTTTTATCCTCGGTGATGGAACGAATCCAGCTTTTTTCCGCATTCGGAATAGGAAAAGCTTCAAAGTTAGTACCGTTAAATAGACACAATCCCTGAACAGTTCCTACCCAGATCGTTCCTTTGCTGTCATGGAAAATACTCCAGGTACTTTTACTCGATAGCCCTTCCTTCTCTCCGAAATTTTGAAAGTATTTCCCCGATTTTGCGGAAAGATCATACCTGGAAACTCCATTATTTGTTGAAAACCATACTTTTCCCTGCTTGTCTTCCACAATTCCTGTAATTTGAGAACCACTCAGCCCTTCGGAGGTATTCATATAAGAAAGTTTGTTTCCGTCGAAAAGTGCAATACCGTCAGAGTTAGTCCCAAACCAAAGAAATCCTCTGCTGTCCTGGAAGATCCGGCGCACATACTCGCTTACGGCATTGGTATAGTAGCACGGGGGGTGTGGTCCGTAAACCAGGGTGTCATCCCAATTGCTGACTTTTGTTATCCCTGCGTTGAGCTTTTTTATGTTCAAAGTCTGTGCACTGTAAAGGCAAAGCGCCAATAAACTTCCAATTAAAAGTACTTTCATAATTTGTGTGTTTCCATAAAAGTAAATGAAGCACTTTTCATCTTTTTTAAAGCAATGTAAATTAGTGTAAAAATTCCCGCAGCTCCTGCCAATAATGCAATTTTATCCTGAATTCATACCAGCGTAAAGACTTCTGCGTTCTTCTGTGATCCTCTGTAGGAGAAAAGAATGCATTTGTATTTGATTTGGAGTGTTGTTTATTCCCGATTTATTGCACCATTATTCTGAATAATCCCTAAATTTGGGACTCATTAACGAAGCAGTTTTATGATTCAACTATCAAATCGCGTATTGGAAATGGAAGAGTCGGCTACCTTGGCCATGTCTCGGAAAAGCAGAGAATTACGTGCCCAGGGAAAAGACATCATTTCATTAAGTTTGGGAGAACCCGATTTTCACACTCCGGATTTTATTAAAAAAGCCGCACAGGAAGCGATGGAGCAGAACTTTACAACTTATACGCCTGTTCCCGGATACGATGATTTGAGAGATGCAATTGCTGATAAGTTTAACCGCGATAACGGAATTCCTTACAAAAGGGAAAATATTGTGGTTTCAACCGGCGCAAAACAATCCATTGCCAATTTGGTAATGGCAGCTATCAATCCCGGTGATGAAGTAATTATTCCTGCACCGTACTGGGTTTCTTACGCGGAAATCGTGAAAGTTGCAGGCGGTATTCCAATTGTTGTTCCGACAACCATTGAAAGTGATTTTAAATTCACCCCAGAACAATTCAGAAAAGCAATTTCTCCGAAGTCAAAAATGATGATGTTCTCGTCGCCGTGCAATCCTACAGGAACGGTATACACCAAAGAGGAATTAAGAGCCCTGGCAGATGTGGTAAAAGAAAACCCGGATATCATTGTCATGTCTGATGAGATTTATGAGCACATCAATTTCGTGGGACACAACCATTCTATGGCTCAATTTGACGATGTCCGCGAGCAGATCGTAACCGTAAACGGAGTATCGAAAGCTTGGGCAATGACAGGTTGGAGAGTTGGGTACATCGGAGCTCCGAAAGACCTGGCAGATGCCTGCAATAAAATACAGGGACAATTTACGTCCGGTACTTGTTCCATTGCACAGCGGGCAACTATCGCAGCAGTGAAAGCTGATCCAGCCATCTTAAAAGACATGGTGAAAGCCTTTGAGAACAGACGTGCATTGGTTTTGGATGCATTGGATAAAATGCCGGGTGTAAAAACCAATAAACCGGGTGGAGCGTTTTACGTGTTCCCGGATATTTCCAGCTTTTTTGGCAAAAAGAACGGAGCAACAACCATTCACAGTGCAGAAGACCTGTGTATGTACCTCCTGGATAAAGGTGTTGCATTGGTTTCCGGAGAAGCATTCGGGGATGCCAATTGTATGCGTATCTCTTACGCAGCTTCTGAAGAAACATTGACAGAAGCAATGAAACGCGTGGCAAACGCATTAGCAGAATTGAACTAGATGACAATACACGAAATACTTGCTGCATTCAAAAACAAACGCATTCTGGTGATTGGCGATGTAATGATAGATGAATATATGTTGGGAAAAGTACACCGCATTAGTCCCGAGGCGCCCGTTCCGATCATTAGTTTGGGAAAGGAAGAACAACGCCTGGGAGGAGCTGCGAATGTGGCACTGAACCTGCAGGCGCTCGGTGCAACTCCTATGTTGTGCTCTGTAGTGGGGAATGACAAGAAAGGAACCGATTTTATGGAATTGCTCCGCGAGCAGCAAATGCCACTGAATGGAATTCTCCGGAGCGAAGAACGAGTTACTACCGTAAAAACACGCGTCATTGGAAACAACCAGCACCTGTTGCGGATTGATGCAGAAGATACACATGCTCTTTCTGTCTCGGAAGAAGATGAGTTCTTGGGAAAAATTAAAGCAATTATCGGACATGAAACCATTGCTGCGGTTATTTTCGAAGATTACAATAAAGGAGTATTGACTCCGCGCATCATCAGTGAGATTACGGATTTAGCGAATTCAAAAGGAATTCCAACTGCGGTTGATCCGAAGAAAGACAATTTCCTGGCATACAAAGGTGTAACTTTGTTCAAACCGAACCTGAAAGAATTGAAAGAAGGAATTGGGATTGATTGTTCCTACCAGCAAACAGAACTGTTCAATCAGGCAGTTTCTCTATTGGAAAAAGAACTAAACAATCAGATCACTTTCGTAACCCTTTCTGAATCCGGCGTTTTTATTAAAAAAGGCGAAGCAAGTTACCATACTCCGGCACATTTCAGGAATATTGCGGACGTCAGCGGAGCAGGGGATACAGTGATTTCCGTGGCAACATTATGCCTGACGGCAGAACTTTCCATTGAAAGCATTGCAGAATTATCGAACCTTGCCGGTGGTTTGGTCTGTGAGAAGAGTGGAGTAGTAAGTATCGATCCGGACCAGTTGATACAAGAATGTGAAGGAAAACAGTTTTTATAAATTTAAAATTGAAAATTTAAAATTGAAAAGTAAGAGCCGGTTGTAGACAATCGATTCGAATAAGTAGGAACAAAACCTTTTCAATTCTCAATTTTCCATTATCAATTAATAAGATGGAAAGAAAAGTGGTAAAACCATACGGTACAGACGATAAATCAAAGAAAGAAGAAGTTGCTGAGATGTTTAACAAGATCTCTAAGCGCTATGATTTTTTAAATCACTTTTTATCCCTTGGAATCGACCGGATTTGGAGAAGAAAAGCAGTGAACATGTTGAAAGAAATCCAGCCGAAACGCATATTGGACCTTGCAACCGGAACAGGTGATTTCGCCATTCAATTGATGAAATTGAAACCGGTAGAAATAGTAGGGATGGATATTTCGGAAGGAATGCTGGAAGTGGGGCGTGAAAAAATGAAGAAACGCAGTTTGGACAGTACCATTTCCATGCTGCTCGGAGATTCGGAAAATTTACCGTTTGATGACAATTATTTTGATGCTTTGACAGTTGGTTTCGGAGTACGCAACTACGAAAACCTGGAAAAAGGCCTGGCTGAAATGCTGCGGGTTGTCCGTCCCGGAGGAAAACTGATTATTCTGGAGTTTTCAAAACCAAAGAAATTTCCCGTAAAACAGTACTATTCGTTCCACTCCAAATACATTATTCCGTTCTTTGGAAAACGTATTTCTAAGGATGAGAAAGCATACGCTTATTTGCCGGAATCAGTTGCGGCGTTCCCTGAAGGAAAAGCGTTTACGGATATCCTGGAAAAACTAGGCTATCAAAAAGTAGCTGCAAGATTGGTTTCAGGTGGTATTGCAACGATCTATTCGGGAGTAAAGTAGTTGAAAAGTTCAAAAGGTTCAATGGGTTCAACTTTTTGAACATTTTTAACTTTTTGAACCGATTTTTTTAAAATAAAAAAAATCAAACATCGTTTGAAAGGTATGATTAAAAAATGGGCCATAACGTTTGTCGCAGTTTTAATGACCGGCATTCTTTTCGCACAACCCGAAAAGCCAAAGAATTACAAGCGTTTTGATGAACGCTGGATTCACTTTGGATTTATGTTGGGGATCAATACATCTAATTTCAAAGCCATTCCGGTAAACGATGCCTATTCCAGTTACAACCTGAAATCTTTGGAAACAAAGCGTCAGCCTGGAGGCCAGGTAGGAATTGTAACTACGATCAAGCTCGGGCATCCGATCGTTCGTTTGCGCTTCATTCCCACCTTATCTTTCCAGGAACGGGCTGTCCAATATTATTACCAGGATCCGGATCCCAGTGTAACAAAAGATGTTTTCCTGGAAGAACGGGTCAATTCAACCAACCTGGATTTTCCTTTGATGCTTCAGTTCCGAACCCTGAGGATTAATAATTTTGCAGCATACGTATTGGTTGGCGGACAATATTCCTACGATCTCCAATCACAGGAAGACGCTTCTCAAAATTTCATTGATCCCTTTATCAAAATCAAAGCAAGCGATTTCCAGGGACAGGTTGGAGGAGGATTAGAGTGGTTTGCTCCCTTCTTTAAATTTGGTTTTGAAGTAAAATTTTCCCAAAGTTTTTCCAATTCTTTGATCCAGGATAATTCCCCCGTTTCCAAACCAATCGACCGTCTTTACAACAAAGTACTCTGGATTTCCCTCATTTTTGAAGGATAATTAACTACCAAGCACACAGCTCATCTTTCTAGGTATCTCTTTGTGTGCTTGGTGGTTCAAATTTACCTTATCTTTGCCGCCAAATGCAGGTACAATTCCAATTTTCTCCCGAAGAAGCAAAAGATGAAGCGTTCATTCGTTCCGCTATCTCCCGTGAACTAAAGATCCCAAACGATTCGTTTGCCTGGAAATGGCACAAGCGCTCCATCGATGCGCGTAAACGGGACATTAAGATCAATGCAGCTTTTGAGGTGTTTTTGGACGGTGCCATTCCACCTTTTGATCCGGAATTTAATCCGCAAAAAGTCACCGAAGATTCCAAAACGGTCCACATCATCGGGGCTGGTCCTGCAGGATTATATGCCGGCTTGAGAGCTTTGGAACTGGGATTAAAACCCATCGTATTTGAAAGAGGGAAAGATGTGCGTT
>CAMLDR010000189.1 GCA_946478775.1 uncultured Flavobacteriales bacterium | reverse complement strand
GAAAATGCTTCGACTGAAAGGAAAAGGATTGCCGGTACTTCAAGGGTACGGACAAGGAGATTTGTTCGTTCACATCAATGTCTGGACGCCGAAAAAAGTGAGTAAAGAAGAAAAAGAGATTTTGGAAAAATTGAAATCAAGTGAAAATTTCAAACCAAGTCCCGGACAAAATGAAAAAGGATTCTTTCAGCGTATGAAGGATATGTTCCAGTAAACGGGACTAAAATAATTGACAGTAGGCACGCGATTAATCGCACACATGGTCGGAAGATTTTTTCTTCCGACTTTTTTGTTCTTATTCACAATCAAATGTTTATATAACTATTTGAAAACCACATAATTATCTTGTTTATGGAACTCAAATTTCATATCTTTATTACTGATAATCAATGATATATGTCAGTATTTAAAGATCATAAAGTCGGAGTAAATGATTTACTCCAAGTCATCCCTGAGAGCCTTATGGCTAATCTTTCATCAACAACTAAAGTGGATCATTATGCAAAGGTTTTACACGGTCAAAAACTGTTTTATTTATTGATGTATGGAGTCCTGGAAAATGAACGTTTGAGTCAACGGAGCTTGGAGGACACTTTCAACGATCCATTCTTCAAACAGCTTTTTAACCTCAATGAAGATGAAAGTATTCGTAGAAGTTCAATATCGGAGCGGTTATCCAAAATAGATCCCGATTACTTTAAACAAATATACGATTGCATTTATGATCAGTTTTCAAGCTATTATTCTTCTACCGAAAAAGAAAAATACAATCTCATTCGAGTAGATAGCACCATGATTAGTGATACTACAGGAAAACTTAAGGAAGGGCTGGTTAATGGTAAAAAGAAGCTAACTAAATACGGTGTTTCTTTTGATGGTATTTTACCTTCAAGTTTGGAAGTCCTTACCGAGGCAACGTATGCAAGTGAGGATGTTGCATTGCCGCAGGTGATCATGAATCATGTTAAAAAAGAAACTGGTCATAATAATATCTACATTATTGACAGAGGTTTTCAATCAGCTAAAATAATGAAAGACTTCAGTAGCAATAATATCTCTTTTGTAGCTCGCATAAGAGATAGTAGAAAATATATTGAAAAAGAGAATCTTATTGTTGAAAATCAACCATTAGATTTAGGAGAAGCAATGCTTGTGAAGGATGCGAAGATACAGGTGTATAAGGCAGTTCCTACCCCAAATAAAACGGGTGGAAAATATCATAAAGAAGAGCTTGTTGATACTGAGTTCAGATTAATTATAGTGAAAAATAAAGTGGATGAAAAAGAATATTGGTTACTTACCAATGAGTTTGAATTAAGTGCTCAGCAAGTGAGTCAGGTCTACAGAAAACGATGGGATATTGAAGTATTCTTTCGATTTATTAAACAGGAACTGAATGTCAGCCATTTAGTGTCACTGAATAAAAATGGAATGCAGGTCATGATTTACGTAACTCTAATTGTTGCAATGCTCATCTTAATCTACAAAAAAGCCAATAACATCGGCTACAAAACAGCAAAAAGAAGATTCTCAATGGAAATCAGAAACCTAACTATCGCACTAATTGTAGTTGAATGCGGAGGTGATCCAAAGCTGTTTTTCAAAACATAAAAAATGGTCGGAAATTTCTTCCGACCATTCATGCGATTAATCGCGTGCCTACTGTTTTAAAACATTCTTTTCACTAGCTTTACGTAATGAGAAGATTTACCAGTCCGATTGAGCCCATTGTTAGCGTCAGGCATTACTTACTGGGCCTCGCAGCAATTATTATCGGTGTTTACTTTATCGGAGGCAGTTTGATGAGTCTGCTGATTGCGGCTAAATTACCGGCCGGTGAATCTTTGAGGTCCTTTTCGGATGCATTGGATTTCTTTTCCAAAAATGAATTTTTCGCACTGAATATGATTCCCTTTGTTTTCGGGGTTCTGACCATTGCTTTTTGTTCCCGGCTTCTTTTCAAAAGGTCTTTCAGAACGTTTTTAACGGCACGTCCGCGCTTCGATTTTACCCGTTTTTTCTTTTCATTCGGGTTGTGGTCCACTTTGATGATGGTTTCTTTTTTTATCACCTTCATTGACTTCAATCACCAGATCCACTGGAATTTCCAATCGGAACACTTTTTTTATCTGGTGCTGTTGGCTATCATCCTGGTTCCGGTCCAAACAGGATTTGAAGAAATTTTGTTCAGAGGTTTCCTGCTTCAACTCTTTGGGAAATTCACTCAAAAAGGAATTTATCTGGTGCTTATCAATGGTATGCTGTTCGGGGCTTTGCACCTGATGAACCCGGAATTCAGGGAATTAGGGATTCCTGCGGCGGTATATTATGTTGTTTCCGGTATCTTCACTTCGCTGATTGTTGTAATGGATGACGGATTGGAACTTTCCTGGGGATTTCACCTGGCCAATAATCTTTTCGGGATTATCATCGTAACTAATAATTGGCAGGTGATTCAAACGGATGCGCTCTTTATGGATGTGTCTCCACCGGAAATAGGCTGGGATATGTATGTAACCATGTTCCTGTTTTATCCGTTAATGATTCTTGTTTTTTGGCTGGTTTACCGTTGGAAAAACTGGAATAAAGTACTTTTACAAAGTAAATGAGACCGAAGTAAATCCGCCAGGGCAGATTACTTCGGTCTAAAGACATTTTTGATTACATGTTAGAAATTCAGGAACTTACAAAGCGTTATCAGCGAAAGGCTGCAATAGATCAGGTATCATTCACGCTCCGGAAGGGTGAAATCTTCGGATTACTCGGACCGAACGGGGCAGGGAAGACCACGCTTATCCGGATCATTAATAAGATTATTGAGCCCGATTCGGGGACTATCCGTTTTAATGGCGATCTGCTTCAGCAAAAGCACCTGGCACATATCGGTTACTTACCGGAAGAAAGGGGATTGTACAAGCAAATGACAGTGGAAGCACACGCTCATTTCCTGGGAGCTCTGCGCGGTATGAGCAAAAGTGAAATCAATACTTCCCTGGATTACTGGCTGAAGAAGTTCCATTGCGCCGACTGGAGAAAGAAGCGGATCCAGGAACTTTCCAAAGGAATGGCCCAAAAAGTACAATTCATTTATGCCATTTTACATGAACCGGATTTACTGATCCTCGATGAGCCTTTTTCCGGATTTGACCCGGTAAACGTGGAACTGATCAAAGCTGAAATGCAGGAAATGAAAGCCAAGGGAAAGACCATCCTGATTTCAACACATAATATGCGAAGTGTGGAAGAAATTTGTGACCGGGTAGTACTGATCCATCAATCCAAAAAAGTGCTGGAAGGGCGCGTGAGTGAAATCCAGGACCGGCAGAAAACAGGAGAGTATGCCGTCAAATTCAGAGGGAATATGATTGCTTTCGTAAACGCACTTTGGACTGGTTTTGAATTGATAGATAAAGAAATCCTGGGTGACGACCGGTTCATTGCCCGTGTAAAAATGAGAGGAGACAATTCCTTTGAAGATTTGCTTAAAACCCTGATAGGACAAGTGAAGATTGAAGCAGCATGGGAAGTTTTACCAAGTATGAATGAAGTATTTATTTCAACCGTAACAACTGAGAGCGATGAGAAATAGTTGGATAATTGCTATGCGCGAACTGAGAGAACGACTGGGAAGCCGTTCGTTTCTATTAATGGCCATTTTAGGTCCTTTGGTAGTTTTGACGGTAACTTACCTTATTTTTCAATTCGGAGGAAAAGAGCAGCAGAAATGGCACGTATTGATTGTGGATCCCGCCAATGTGATGGAACAAAAGATCATGTCGGGAGAAGATCCGAATATTACCTATTCCTTTGCAACGAATTATATTGAAATAGCCCAGTTTGCACAAGAAAAGCGGTTTGCTGATTTTGATGCCATGGTGGAAATTAACGAGAAGATCCTGTCTAATAAGTCGAGTTTTTTGTTTTACCGCGAGAAACCTTCATTGACGATGTCGGTCAATATCCGTTACCAGGTTGAAAGAAGATTAGAGGAAGTGCTTGCAAAGCAGTTTACAAAGCTTTCCGTTGCCGATTTCAGGAAGATTAAGCAGCCTATCAATTTTGCATTCCGAAATGTCTATGATCCGAACGATGTAAAAAGTGACCTGGCAGGTTGGATCGGATTGTTTTTCGGTGCAGTCATTTTTGTTTTTATTTTCCTTTTCGGGATGACGATCCTGCGCTCTGTTTCCCGGGAAAAAACCAACCGGGTGGTGGAAATCTTATTGGCCACAGTGAAGCCGAGATCTTTGATGCTTGGAAAGATCCTGGGAATTGGAATCAGTGCATTCATACAAGTTTTTTTATGGTGTTTGATCATCGGGCTGGGGTTGTATTTCATGCGTGAAACGATCTTTGTGGATATGTATGATGCATCCAACCAGGCTTCCGGGCAAGTGAGTGATTACAATCAATTTGTGGAACTGGTCTTTGAACGTGTTCAGTTTGGGGTCATGATTACCTATTTTTCCCTATTCTTTGCTTGCGGATATTTGTTTTACGGAGCCTTTTTTGCTGCCTTGGGAGCGGTTTCAGGATCCGAGTCAGATGGTCAGCAATTCCTCATTCCACTGATCCTTATTTTGTGCTTTGCATTGTATGCCGGTTATTTTGCCCTGGAGAATCCGGACAGTCCGTGGACCACTTTCCTGATGTATTTCCCTTTCACCGCACCGGTGGTGGCCATGGTGAAATTATCCATCGGATTTGCAGAAGGAAGTTCGTACCAATTGTTTGTTTCGTTATTTTTACTCCTGGCAAGTTCCATTGGCGTGATTGCAATTGCAGCACGATTATTCAAGAACGGCTTGCTTCAATTCGGACATACGCTGCGATTTAAAAATATTATTCTTTGGTTGAAAGTCAAGTAAAATGCGTGTAGCGGTCATTGATCTGGGAACAAATACATTTAATCTTCTTGTGGCGGATATTCATGCTGCAGGATTTGATATTGTACATAACTCCAAAGAAGGAGTTGCTCTTGGAATGGGAGGGATCAATGAAGGATTCATTTCCGACGAAGCAATGGAACGTGCTTTTGTTGCATTCGAAAAATTCAAGACTATTTGTGAGCAGCTGAATGTTGCCATTGTTACAGGTGTTGGTACTTCGGCAGTTCGTGATGCGAATAATAAGGAGGAATTCCTGCAAGAGATCCGGAAACGTTTTGATATAGCCATCGAAATAGTAGACGGGCTGGAAGAAGCAAAACTGATTTACCAGGGGGTAAGCTGGTCATACGAATTTGATAAAACTTCCCTGATCATGGATATCGGCGGTGGAAGTACCGAGTTTATCCGGATCGAATCGGGAGAAGAGCTGGAATTTATCAGCGCAAATATCGGTGTTTCAAGAGCCGTTCAGTTGTTTCCCCTGGAAGATCCTTTGAGCAGAGAGAACCGTGTGGAATTAATCAACTGGTTCGAAGCCAATTCGAAGGAGTTGAAGCGTTTTTCTGCCTGTGAGGTATTGGTTGGTTCCTCGGGAAGTTTTGAAACTTTTTACGAAATGGTTTATGAAAAGGAGTTTCCGCAAAGATTGGAGAACATCCGCATTTCAAGAGCTGAATTGATGGATACCCTGGACTGGATTATCGGGTCTACGTTCGAGCAAAGGGAAAACCATCCTTTTATTATTCCCATCCGAAGAAAAATGGCTCCGATCGCGGCTTTAAAAACCAAATGGATCATTGAGAAATTCGGGATCAAAGAATTGGTTATTTCACCTTGTTCGTTGAAAGAAGGAGTTCTGAGAAGATTTTTTTAGAATTGAAAATTTAAAATGGACAATTGAAAAGGAGGAATTCACATGACCGGATAAATCCTGAATTATTATTGAAAGAACTCTTTTTACTTTTCAATTTTCCCTTCTCACTTCTCAATTAAATGGTTATTTTCGTTCACCAATAAAAACACATGGCAAAGATATTGATCATTGATGATGAACGCGCTATTCGCAGAGCCCTGCGTGAGATCCTGGAATTTGAGGATTTCCATGTCGACGAAGCTGAGAATGGGGTAGAAGGACTTGAAAAGGCCAAAAACACGCTTTACGATATCATCTTTTGCGACATCAAAATGCCGCAGATGGATGGATTGGAAGTTTTGGATGCATTGATTGCCCAAAAGATCGACACTCCTGTAATTATGATTTCCGGGCATGGGAATATTGAAACAGCTGTTGATGCAATCAAGAAAGGAGCTTTTGATTTTATTGAGAAGCCGCTTGACTTAAACCGCATCCTGGTAACAATCCGGAATGCGAAGGATCGGGTAGTGTTGGTGGAAGAAACCAAACAACTGAAAACGACCGTTCGTAAATTCAAAGGATCATCCATCATTGGGGAAACGGAAGGAATCAACAAGATCAAAGAAATGGTTGAGAAAGTGGCTCCTTCTGATGCTCGTGTTTTGGTTACGGGTGCAAATGGTTCCGGGAAGGAATTGGTGGCCCGTTCGCTTCACGATCTTTCCAATCGCAGAAAGATGCCGTTTGTAGAGGTGAATTGTGCGGCTATTCCAAGTGAACTGATCGAAAGTGAATTGTTCGGACACGAAAAAGGTGCATTTACTTCGGCTGTAAAAGATAAAAAAGGAAAATTTGAATTGGCTTCCGGCGGGACGCTCTTCCTGGATGAGATCGGAGATATGAGTGCTTCTGCGCAGGCTAAGGTATTGAGAGCTTTGCAGGAAAACGTGATTCAGCGTGTTGGAAGCGAACGGGATATTAAAATTGATGCCCGAGTTGTTGCTGCAACCAATAAAGATTTGCTTAAAGAAATCGCGGAAGGCCGATTCAGAGAAGATTTGTACCACCGTTTGGCCGTGATCCTGATCCACGTTCCTTCACTGAACGAACGCCGTGAAGATATCCCGATGCTCGCGGAGCATTTCATTGCCCTGGTTTGCAATGAGCATGGAGTTCCGAAGAAAGAGTTTACGGATGAAGCGTTGGTTGAATTGCAGCAGACAGACTGGACAGGAAATATCCGGGAACTGAGAAATATTGTAGAGCGTTTGGTAATTCTCTGCGGATCAAAAATCACCGGGGACGATGTGAAAATGTTCGCGAACCCGAAGAAATAAAAAAAAGAACCATAAAAATTAGGGACGCGATGCATCGCGTCCCTAATTTATCGATCAGCCGCGGCTGATATCTTATTTCTTCATTTCTTTTGCGCCCATTTTCATGATCGCATAAGTAAATTCACATCCTTTTTTTGCTTTCAAAGAGTTTAAAAGCTTTTCGATCACCTGATCTTCTGTTTCGGAAGTATAAACCTGGTCATACTTTTTCTCCAAATCTTTGGAACAACCTTGCATTTCTTTTCCAAGATCTGCCATTGCCTGAGCATCAGCCATTCCGGTTTTCAAATCTTTCATCATCACTTCTGTCATAGCAGCTTCCATGTCCGTTCCGTCTTTTTCAGACTTGACAATGGCATCTTTCATGTTGTCAGAAATTCCTGTGGAAGATTTATTCACACAGTCGCACATATCCTGTGCCATCGCATCGTAATCAGCGTCACTTGCCATGTTACATGAAGTAACAAGTACCGTACCTGAAACTGCAAGTAATAGTAATAACTTTTTCATATTTTTTGATTTTCTTTAAAACTAACCAAAATTAATTGAATTGAAAATGCAGAATTAATAATCGTCAGGGGATAATTGATAATTGCCCGGAAATTGCTTTTCCGCCTGATCTGATCAATCAGCTATTACAAATCTCTCCAATTCAATTCCGCCCCATTCCAATACATCAAACCCTTCGCGATCCAGCTGTTTCAATTTTTGAGGTTTCAGAAAGATTTTAATGGGTTGGCCCAAAGCAGACCAAATGAGGTAGACCCGGTTCAAATGTGCGGGTTTGGGTTCTATTTCCAATGCTGCAAACCGG
>CAMLDR010000188.1 GCA_946478775.1 uncultured Flavobacteriales bacterium | reverse complement strand
TCCATTAATTCAATATTCGGACAATTTTCCTCAATAATTCCTTTAAGAAGTTGCCGCGCCATTGGCTCATCATCAATAATTATGGCTTTAATTTTAGTGTTCATTTTTTGAGTTGAATTGTTAAATTAACGGTAGTTCCAGTAGCGTTTTCGTTATGATCCATTTTATCAATATACGAAACCGAAACGGTGGAATCATAGTTCAATATTTTCAATCTTTTTTCGTTCGCATCGGTTGAGAAACCCGTGTGGAACCGATCGCGTTGTATGCGTAATTCATTAGCTCTTTTTCGACCTATGCCGTTGTCATCAACTTGCACATACAGACTTTGATCAATGAGCTGGAAATCAAGCTTCAAATTTTTCGAATTTGTACTGTGAAGTAAACCGTGTTTTATTGCATTTTCAACGTAAGGTTGAATCAACATGGAAGGAATTTTGACTTGTTCTAAATCAATTTCATTGGTTTCAAGAAAGTATTCAAAACCTTCTTGAAAGCGCATTTTCTCTAAATCAAGATACAGTTTTAAGGCATCTATTTCTTCCACTAATGTCACTTCTTCTTTTTCCGACATTTCGAGAATAGAACGTGTCAATTTCGAGAATTTAGACAAATATCCTGATGCGTTTTCGCGGTCGTTCATATAAATATATGCCTGAATCGTGTTCAAAGCATTAAATATGAAGTGCGGATTCATTTGCGATTTAATAGAAGCCAAAAGCGATTTATTCAAGTTCGATTCTAGCATTATTTTGTCGTTTATTAATCGGTCACGTGTTCTATTTTCTTGAATCTGATTTCGATAATACCAAACTATAATTAAGATGATAACCAACAAAATACTGAAGAAAAACCAGGTTGTGGTATAAAATGGAGGTCGAATAGTGAAACTAAACGTTTCAAAGTTTTCTGTTTTGTTATTCACCTTTCCACGAATTTGTATGTTGTAATCTCCGGACGCCAGTGCAGGAAATGACAACGAACGGATGAAAGGATCTATTTCAACCCAGTTTTCCTTGTTTATTTTGTATTCTAGGTTTGTTATTGTTGGAACGCCATAATCGAGTAGCGCAAAATCAATTTCAATGTTGTTTTGATTGAATTTTAACGATGAACTGGAATTGAGCTCCGATTCTTTGTTGTTTATTTTAATACTTGTAACAATAAATTTCCCAGGTTTGTTGGTTTTATTCTTTATAACTGTGTTCCATTTGATGAAACCGCTGGAAGTCATAATCCATACTGTATTGTCAATGATGGAGAAATCGGAACATTCCAGATTTGACAAATCGAAGGTGTTTTCGAGAAAGGTGATTCCGTTGTTTTTCAGACTATAAACTAAGATCTCTCGAGAAGTTCGAATGTACAATTTATTCATTACAACTCGAACCTGTTTCACACGGTCATGAGTATGTAAAGTCGCATTTTTCGAAGAATGATTTTTGATTTTCAAGTCGATTATTTTACCGTCAACTCCCAGACCCATGAGTTGGTCATTCCAATAAAATATTTTATTCAAAATTGCAGTTTTCCCAGCAAAAGTAACACGTTTCACAACGCCATTTGACCAAAGAAAAGTTCCTGTGTTGGTTAAAAAATACAATTCATTTTTAGCTTGATCAATGAAAATCATTTTGCCTCTGCCGCCAATTGGAAGTCGATAGAAAACAACTTCACCATCATCTTTCTTGTCCAAACCTTGAATCCACTTGTCACTGGTTGAGTGCAGCTTTAAATTCGATTTATTGCAATAAAAGCCATTAAATCCAGAAGAAACAAAGGCTTTGTATTTGTGATCGAAAGGGGTAATGTGTTTTATAGCAAAAATAGTTTTTAACCGCAATTTTTTTGTTTCTATGTTGGTGAAATAGGTGTAACCATCGCTTTGAACATAAATCAATTCATTGTTTTCAAAATCTTGGAATAAATAATATGGCAGCGCATTTGACGATCCACTGAAAATGGTTTCTAACTTGTTTTTTATTGGATTAAAAAAAAGGATTTTCTCGTTTTTAGAAGAGATAAGCAGTTGATCGTTGTAGTTTATTGAACGGAGTGGGGAAATTCCATCAAATTGATAAAGTTTTGCGGGATTATCTGAAATAATATCTAATCCATCCATGCTTGATGATAACCAGTGATTTCCTTTTCTATCTTCAATAATGTCCGTTGTATTCTTGGTGATGAAAAAGTTTTCATTTTTCTTGAAAGACGGGAGTTTATATGAACATACACCTTTGGTAGTCAACAGAAATAGTTGATCATTAATAATTTTCACATTTTGAATCACTTGTTTCGCATCAAAAGTGCCTTTTAGAATGAGCTTGTTTGTATTTAGCTTCCAAATCCGATTTTCCGCACTGTTTTTTTGAATCACGTAGAGTTCGTTTTTAGAACCAATTAACATATTCGACTCGATAGCCAGGAAAGGTAAATCAAGCAGTTTTCGCTGATTCAATTTTTCATCAATCTCATACAGTTTCTGTTGATCAATGTAATAAAATTTATTCCCAACAACTTCACATGCATAAGCGAATTGGTTGACTTTAAACGATTTAATCGGTTTCAATGTTTTTAAGTCAATTGCTCGAATTTTGCATTTTTCTTGAATGAAAATAACCTTAGTCGTTGCTTTTAGCGGATAATAATTATCCTTCGTTTTTTGAGAAAACTTTACCAGTTGATCGTTATTGATATAGAATGCATTTCCATCAAAATTCTCGTACCAAATCCTGCCCAATTTGTCTTGAAACAGCCCACTTCCCGAATAACTATTTTGTTGCTTTGAATGGTACAATTTGAAATGAATTCCATCATATCTAAATAGTCCTTCATCACAAGTGAACCAAATGAATCCTTGTTTGTCTTCTAATAGTGAATAAACGGAATTGGATGGTAGACCATTGGAAACTGAGAAATGTTGCGCATACGGTTCTTGTGTTCTAGCTTGAAAAGCAATAAGAACGAATAACAGAAGCCAAGAAATGCTTTTCATTTTTGTCATATTCAAATCCGTCGTGAAAATAACCATTTGAGCGTTATTTTGGATTTTAAACTGTAACTAGAAGAAACGAATGATTCTCCTAGTTGCGTTTGTCTGTTTTCATTTAAATCGATTGCATACTTGGGTTATTAATCAAAAAATCCCAAAACCGCTTTTTTGCTCTCTTTGTTTGCAAGATCAACCAAAGGTTTTAGTTTTTTTGACGTTAAATCAAAATCAAATACATCAAGACCATAACAATATAAAGGAATGATATTCTCGTTATCGTTTAATGACTCTATTTGGCCTGCACCTAAGCCTCCATATTGTAATGGAGATAAAAGAGTGCCGATAACAGAAACCTGTTTATTCCAAGGTGTGAAACCTTTGCTAGATAGTTTATACTTTTCTTTTAATGTTTCTACTATTTTTTTCAATACCTCGTCACCTAAATCCGATTCAAATTGCTGTTTCATTATTTTCTTTACACGAAGCTTCAATATGCTGTTAATCGGGTGAAATTCCATATAATCCGAATCTCCTGGCACCGCACCGTTATCAGCGTTCATATTTTGTACAAACTCCCTTAAATCAGTATTGTATTTGTCTGTGATCGGTTTTATCTGCTTTTCAATTTTATCAACCAAAGATTGAGGGAAAGAATTATCTAGTTTAAGAGAAAGTACATTCTTCTTAACACCTAAATCCTGAAGTTGCTTATAATCTAAAATACCTGATTTCGGGTCAACATAAGCGTGAACGGAAATTGGTAAATTATTCGTTGCCCCTCCATCTATATGCAGCCCCTTGAAAACCGCATTGTAATAGAAATAACATAGGAACGTAATTTCACTTTGCGAGTAATTTATCGGTTCTTTACTAGATTCATTTTCATACGTAAACGCCTTGAAGTCCTTCTTATATATAATCGCCCTTAAATAAGGCAAGAAACTACGAAAACTTAAATTTGCATTCAATGAAAAATTTAACTCACATGTGACTTTTATGTAGTTCAATACTACATTTTGATATTTGGAAAAATGATATTGCGAAAACTCTTCTTTAAATAAATTTGAAGAAGATTTCTTGACCTTTGAAGCACTCACAAATTCCTGATCTTGAATGGTCAAATCTTTTAGCAAGTTCTTGTCAACAATTACATTAGCTTCATTGTAAACAGGCTTAAACGCCAAAGGAAAACTCATGGATGCGCCCAATGCTTCAATAACAGGATAGTTAGGGGTGAAATAAGATGAAAAATAAAGAGCCTGTCCACTTGTTGAATTACTTACACAGCAACATAAGTTTACACCTGTGATTTCATACAAGCGTTGAAAATTTAATTTTGTTGCAAGATCTTTTGATAAACGCTCCAGAATGTGATTGTAATCATCATTTGAAATCAATTTAAAATCGACCATGCATCCTTTAATGAGTATCAAATCAGCTTTAGAAAGTCCAAACTCTTTGAGAAGTTTTTCATTTTCAAGCAACCTTCTTCTGAAGTGGGTATCTTTCGACATCGCCAGTAGAAGAATTCTAAAAAAGAATTCTCGAACTTCAAATCCTGAATAAACTCCCCTGTCCCAAATTAAATTTGAAACTGCACCTTTTATATTATCTGCAGGAATGAAACCTGCAAACTTTGGAAACCAAATTCTACTTGCAATATTATATGCTAAAACAATAAAATTATTAGACGCCCTAACACCTGCAATTCTGGGAGTTCTTACTAATAAAGCCCTGAATGAACGATCCCATATTCTCACCAGTATTCCCGGAACCGTCGACGCTGGACGGATAGACCTTCCAGAACTTAGAATTGGAGTTAATGCCAACCAACGTCTAACCCAATTTATAAACCGATCTAATTGTGGAATAGAACTTCGGATACCGGAAAGAACAATACTCCCTACAGTATTTATGCTTTCCTCCCTAATGATAGATTTAAGTTCGTTCGACCCTATTTTCCTTTTCTTTTCGTTGTTTAATTCAGCCTTGACAAAATCGAATTTAAATTCGTCAATATTAGTGTCGCCGAGTTTTCGGAATTTATCTTCTGCTACTAAAATACGAGGCTCTCCTTGATTGTCCATCCCTACCATTCTATATTTCCCTGTATGCAGATCCTTTGACATGAACTCATTCTCAAATTCATACCCCTTGAGAATTGATTCAATGTCTTCTGAATTCAAACCAAGAGCAAGTGGGAAAGCGGTAATTGCACCGGCTGATGAGCCCGCAACACCCTTGATAACAGGGTCGGTTCCATCTGGAATAATATAGTCCAAAATAGAACCCGGTCCCAATGCATATGGTCCGAAAGGATCCGTAGGGAATTGAGCAGGAATGCCATTTTGAAATTTTAATAGTTTCCCTTTCCTCCATTCCTCATGAAATTTTTGTTCTAAAGCCTTAATTGCACCCAGATACACTGCTCCTTTTCCCCCGCCTCCCTCCAAGGAAAGATAATGTACGTCCTTTATGTTCATATTAATCCTTCTTAATAATAGCTGGAGAATATTGCTTCGGAATAACGATATCTGTACTTGGCGCAGAAGTGTCTTCAGGATATCCACGAACTTCAACTCCATCCTGAACACCTGCTTCTAGGATTACTAAATCTGTCGGGATATTAAATATACCCAGGTCCGTTGAATAATATGGAACAGAATTCCCTTCGATGTCGTATTCGTTTTTCGTTCTATGTGTAATAATTTTTTCGTTTTCTGAGTTGAAATAATAATTATACAACTTGCCATCCGCATTAATTCCATCTTTTATTTCCGAAATCACCATTAGTCCGGTAGCAGTATTGTAGTAAAACACCGTTTGATTGCCTTCTTTATCGAATTCAGTAACTTCATTACAGATGACTTCTGTTCCATTATCATCTACGTAATAAATGGTAAGTTGACCAGTTCGGCTATATTCTTTTTTGATCACTACAAATGGGATAGTAGTTTCTGTCTCGTCAATAAATCCAAAAGGAGTATTCGTCTCTAAATCCTCTAACAAATGTTGCATGTTCGCAGAAATAACAGCGTGATTGGCGATTGAATTGTTATGAATAAAATTGATTGCCGCAGCTTCCTTTTCAGAATCTCTGAATACTGGTATTCTTAATGTTGCAAAAGATGATTTTAAAAACGATTCAAAATGAGGATCTGAATCCGTTAGCTTTTGTAAACCTGACCAAGTCGATTGATTCGAATAAAAATAAGGATGCAACTCATAAGTCATGTTTTTCCAATCGAATGTGTTTTCTAAAAAGCGTACTTTTTCGGCATTTAACATGTCTGCACAACAATTCGGGTGGTACTCTTCACTTACCTCAAAGGTGTCATTTATCCAAAATGGATTGCATCTAAACATTTTTGTTAAAGCACCCTTTTTTAATTCTTCTTGTATAAGAGCGGTTTTTTGGTCAGGACTTAAGCCCGGATTGTTAGGATTAAAAGAACTCATTTCTGCTTCTGCCTCCGCTTTTAAGTTTTCATATCCTTCTACAATAGCATCATAGCATTTTACAGACCACGCTCTTGACGCTCTATCCGTTAAAGTGCATTCGATTTCTATTGTTGCTTTGAAAACACCGTAGGGTGACAAGAAAGCGATAGGTAATTGTTTTTCTTCGTTGTCAAGTGTGACAGTTGTACGTTCCCAAACGGATGATGGGCTCGACGGTAGTAGATGACAGTTTCTACCTTCTCGACCTATAAGAATTTGAACCGCAGCCCAATCTCCGGATTTATATATAATATCTCTAATATGTGCTTTTGTAGCCATGTAACCATCGGGAATGGTGAGGACTTGATCTCTCAAATCAGCAACGCCAATTACTATAGTTTTGATAGGAGGTTGCTCCAACTGAACGTTATATTTTCTCCCCCAAGATAAATAGTTCATCTCGTTAACACCTAAAAGTGTAAATTCTTGTAATGTTCGTGGGTCAATCTTTGTGAAAACTGTAGATTCCTCTTTTATTGTGGAAGATAAATAAGAACTAGAAGGATGAGGCACATCTATCTGGAATATTAAGCGTTTACCATAATTATTTAGCCTGGCACGTACTAATTTTGTCAACCATCTGTAAACATACGATTTTGGACCTAAATCGTTTGGCCCGGAATTATCAATCACATGTGTTACAGTCTCTTCAAATTCCTCAATACTTCTTACACTTCGCTCAGACTTAACTCTTCGACTCACTCTGTCTACAACCTTTTGAACCACTTCTTTCGCATAGCTTTGTGAGGCAGTGTTTGAGTTTGTTGAAGATTCTGAATGGCTAAACCCCGCATCTAGCGATGCACGCACTAAACCATAGCTTCCAGAAACACTTGCATTCACATTAACAGAAGTCTCCTCTGCTTGCACATCAGAAGATGCTCGCTCAAAACTAAACTTATCAGTGGATTGAGTATCTGTCTCCTTAGTAACCTCGTCTTCCGATATGAATGAATCAAACGTTTCTACTTTCTTGAGTCTTCTAGTTACTCTCTCCTGTTTTTCGCCTGATTGCGTGTTATTGATGTGCGCAATTTCAGCAGGAACATAACCTACCGTTTTCTGGTCAACGACCCTAAGGTCTGCAACAAAAAAAGGAAATTTCAAATGACAACCTTTGGAATAAACTAAGATAGCATCGTTTTCAATAGACGATTCGACTGAGACAAAATCTGAAACATCCACATATCTATCACCTATAAATGCATATTGCTCATTCGGAATAGATTGGATAATCTGTTGATTTATCAACGCTATTTTATGATTTAAATCTATGCGTTTTGTATTAATGGAATCTTCTAGAGCATTCAACTTATTTAACTCGACCCTTGACACTTGCTTTGGAGCAGTTGCGAGCTTTTCATTCACTTTCTTTTCATCACTCGTTGAATCTGGGTTACGCACA
>CAMLDR010000187.1 GCA_946478775.1 uncultured Flavobacteriales bacterium | reverse complement strand
CCCTGCTAAATGAGTGCCAACCATGACGCTATTTGGAATTCCTGTCTGAAAGTTATCAAGGATAATTTACCGATTCAAGCCTATAAAACATGGTTTGAACCGATTGTTCCCGTAAAGCTTGAAAACAACATTCTGACAATACAAGTTCCATCTCACTTTTTTTACGAATGGTTGGAAGAACATTACATTACTTTGTTGAAAAAAGTAATTAAAAAAGAGCTCGGCCAGGAAGGGCATTTGGAGTACAGTATTGTTATGGAAAATTCTGCCAGCAACTCAAATCCTTACACGGTAAAACTTCCTGCTTCCAATAAGAAAGCAGTGAAGAACGCTCCCGTAAATATGCCTTTGAACATCAGCGATAATCCGATCAAAAACCCGTTTATTATTCCGGGACTGAAGAAAGTAAATGTTGATTCGAACTTGAACCCGGCTTATTCATTCGAGAATTTTGTAGAAGGTGACTGCAACCGATTGGCTCGTTCTGCGGGTTATGCAGTAGCAAACAAGCCCGGAGGAACAGCTTTCAACCCCTTATTGATTTACGGTGGTGTTGGATTGGGTAAAACCCATTTGGCTCACTCGATCGGTATTGGTGTTAAAAATCAATTCCCGAACAAAACCGTACTTTACGTAAGTTCTGAGAAATTCGCTCACCAGTTTATTGACGCTGTTCGTAATCAAACTACGAATGATTTCATTCATTTCTATCAAATGATCGATGTACTGATCATTGACGATGTTCAGTTCTTCTCAGGAAAAGAAAAAACGCAAGACGTATTCTTCCATATTTTCAACCATTTACACCAAAATGGAAAACAGATCATTTTAACGTCGGATAAACCGCCTGTAGAAATGCAGGGAATGGAACAGCGCTTATTGTCGCGTTTCAAATGGGGATTGTCTGCCGATCTTTCGACTCCTGACCTGGAAACGCGTATTGCTATCATGGAGAAGAAAATGTATGGCAGCGGTATCGAACTTCCACGTGAGGTTGTTGAATACCTGGCATACAGTATCAACACAAACATTCGTGAAATGGAAGGAGCAATGACTTCATTACTTGCTCAGGCTTCTTTGAACAAAAAAGCAATCACGCTTGATTTGGCGAAACAAATGATCGACAAGTTCGTGAAGAATACTGCTCGTGAAGTTTCGATCGATTACATTCAGAAAGTGGTTTGTGATTACTTCGATTTACCCATTGAAATGCTGAAATCAAAAACACGTAAGCGCGAAGTGGTTCAGGCCCGTCAGATTTCCATGTACTTCTCCAAGAAGATGACCAAGTCATCTTTGGCGAGCATAGGAGCTCATTGTGGCGGAAAAGACCATGCAACGGTTCTTCACGCCTGCAGAACGGTGATCAACCTTTCTGAAACAGACAAGCAGTTCCGGGTTTACCTGGAAGATTTGGAAAAGAAATTAACCATTCAATAATAGTAAATGGCTTCCCGAAACGGAGGCCATTTTGTTTTTAAACTCGAATTTGAAAATTTATAAATTCACAACTTTACTTGTTAGTAAAGTTGTGAACAGATTTATACGCAATAAATTGTTTTTCAATAAGTTAACCTGAATTAGCCTTCAAAAAAGTCTTCACTCCTATCCTGATTATCCTCTAAACTTACATTCTTAGTACCTTTGTAGTCATGCAAGGAAGCAAATTCAAAACAATCTCAGCACCAAGCGAAGGTTTCTACAAGGAAAAAGGATCCAAATTCCTGGCCTTTGCCATTCCATGCAAAACAGAAGAAGAAATCAAAGAACACATTCAGCGTCTTCGGAAAGAACATTACCAGGCTGTTCATGTGTGTTCTGCATTCCGACTGGGAAGTGATCAAAAAAAATACCGGGCAAGTGACGACGGAGAGCCGTCCAATTCTGCCGGAGCCCCGATCCTCGGACAAATCCAATCCTTCGACCTCACAAATATCCTCATTGCCGTGGTACGCTATTATGGCGGGGTGAACCTGGGTGTAGGAGGTTTAATCCATGCTTACCGAACAGCTGCAAAAGAAGCCCTGGAAAGTGCCGGAATCGTTGAGCAGGAAGATGAAGTATTGATTACCTTACTTTACGATTACAACGAAATGCCACAGGTCATGTCTATCTTAAAAAATAGTCCTGCACGAATTATTAACCAGGATTTTCAGCTATCTTGCAGCCTCAGTATCCAGCTTCCGGTCTCAGAAATGAAACTGCTGGTGCAAATAGAAGAGTTAAACTTACTTCTCCCGGAAGAAAAAAATATCAGAATAGAAAATCATGGAATTATCCAATAGTCAATTACTCCAGGACCTTATCAGTGTACAGGGAGTTGCCAGTGATGAATCTCGCATCAAATCTTTCATTAAAGAATACGTACTCACACACCAGGGGCAATGGAAATCAAAACCGCATATTATTGACGGAATCGGGTTCCAGGATGCAATGATCCTTGTCTTCGGCAATCCGCGAACTGCAGTATATGCACATATGGATACTATTGGCTATTCCGTTGGCTACGAAAACGAACTTATTCGCGTTGGCGGACCAAAAAATATTGACGGAACCATTCTCGTTGGAAATGACTCTCAGGGCGCTGTAGAAGGCGAATTGATGATCTTTGAAAACGAATACAATCAGCAGCGGCTGCAATTATCCAGCGACCGTAAGATTGACCGCGGAACCCTGCTTTCGTTTAAGCCGGATTTTAAAGAAACCAAAGAATACGTTCAATCGCCCTACATGGATAACCGATTGGGTGTTTATGTTGCTTTGCAATTAGCTGAAACATTGGAAAACGGGGCAATTGTATTCTCTACTTATGAAGAGCATGGAGGAAATTCAGTTGGAGCTTGTGCCAAATACTTAATGAATAACTATGATGTTTTCCAGGCTTTGATCTGTGACATTACCTGGGTCACTCATGGAGTTGTTCACAAAGGCGGCGTTGCGATTTCCATGCGTGACAGTATGCTTCCGCGAAGAAAGTACCTGAATAAGATTATTTCTATTGCCAAAGACTCTGGAATCAAACACCAATTGGAAGTAGAATCTGCCGGCGGAAGTGACGGATCGGTCCTTCAAAAATCAGATTTACCCATTGACTGGTGTTTCATTGGAGCCCCGGAAGACCATGTGCATACGCCCAAAGAGAAGGTTTACAAAAAAGATATCGAATCGATGATCGAACTGTACCGGGTCCTGATGAACCAATTGTGATCAGCGCACTGCAAATACTTCCTTGATTTCAATTGCCGGAAACTCGGAACAGGTTGTTCCTTTTTCATCCAGATCTTTATAGTTCAATTTCAAGCGCAATTTATCAACCTGGAACTTCGGATCTAAATTCGTTGGCGTATAAATCGTTTTCTTATCACCGGATGTGATCTGGATTACGGCTCCGCAATCAAGCAATTGCACTTCTCCCAGGTAATATACTTCATCAACAGGTTCAGCTGTTTGGGAAGTTTCTTTTTCCGTTTCCGGCTGTTCATTCACTGTGTTTTTTGGAGTATTGCAGGAAGCAATCAATCCAAGAATGAGTATGGAAGTAAATCGAATCATTTTCTACTTGTTTTGTAATACATTTTTCCCGGCAATTGCTGCGGTGGTCCATGCCGCCTGGAAGTTAAATCCACCTGTAACACCATCAATATCCAACGTTTCACCTGCAAAAAACAAGCCCGGAATTTTCTTTGCCTCCATTGTTTGCACATTGATCTCGTTCAGATCCACGCCACCGGCAGTTACAAACTCTTCCTTAAAGGTAGTTTTCCCTTCCATCGAATACAAATCATTCACCAAAACTTCCAATAACTTATTTTGGTGCTTTGCGGTTAACTCAGAACATTTGAACTGATTGGGAATTCCTGCTTTGGCAATAAGATACGTCCATAATCGCGATTTAATGAAATAAAGCGGTGTATTTGCCACCAATTTATTCGATTTACCGAATTCCATAATCACCTCCCGTACTATTCCCTGGTTCTCCTCACCTGTCCAATTAACCGCAATTTGTGATTTGTAGCCTTTTGATTCAAAAATCCGTGCCCCGAAAGCAGACGATTTTAAAACTGCCGGACCACTCATCCCCCAATGCGTGATCAATAAAGGTCCATTCGACAGCCATTTTTCACCGATTATCTTTACCAATGCATTTTCCTGAACAATTCCCATCAGTTCTTTGATCGGCTCATGGGGCATATTGAATGTAAACAAGGAAGGAACCGGCGGAATTATTTTCAAATCAAAATCTTTCAGCAATTCAAATCCGGAAATTTTGGGCTGCCCGCCCGTGGTGACGATCACCGCCCTGGAATGAAAAGTTTCTTCCGGAGTTTTCACCTCAAACAAACCTGTCTCCATCTTTTTAACGGATTCAACGCGGTGATTTAAGAACAATTGAACTCCATTGTTACGGATCTCGTTCAAAAAACAATCTATGACCGTTTGTGAATCGTTACTTACCGGAAAATAACATCCGTCCGGGTACAACTTGAGCGGAACATTTTTACTTTCCAGCCAGGCTTTCATATCTGAACTGGAGAACTGGTAAAAAGCTTTTTTAAGGAAACGCTCACCTCTCGGATAGTGTTTGGATAATTCTTCGGGTTCTGAAATGACATTGGTAACATTGCACCTTCCCCCACCTGAGATCTTGACCTTTGCTAAAGGCTTTGTGCTTCTTTCCAGGATTGCAATTTTTGCATGTTTAAAGTGTTCCGAAGCTTGTATTGCCGAAAAACACCCGGCAGCTCCCGCTCCAATTACCAAAACATCCCATTCTTTCATTCCTCAAAAGTAAGTAGAAAAAAAAGACCTCCCGTATATCGGGAAGTCTTTCCTGTTTTATTCCAATGCTATTTTCAAACATGATTTCGTTATATAACGAAATCATGATATCATGTTTTTACAAATTCTGTTTGTTAATGCAAAACCTGGATGTGCTTGCGCGCAGTTTGCGATCCGGATTGAATCTCAATAATATAAGATCCGGACTGAAGCGAAGAAGTATTAATTGTTTCCTGTGATCCATTTGAAAGTTGCTTTGCAAACACCACTTTTCCATCCACCCCAATAATACGAATGGATTCAGCTGTTCCATTAGAAACCAGTAACTGCAATTCGTTATTTGCCGGATTCGGATAAAGCGTAAATTCCATTTCCAAATCTGCTAATCCCAAAGGACCGTTTGCTACCTGGATTGAATTCTGGTAAGTTGAGTGGTTTTGTTTCGTTCCTGTTACCATCAAATAATCATTCGTTGTAAGTGCAGGAAGGCTAATCACCGCTTGTCCTCCAACAGAAACAGCAGAACCAAGCAACACGTTATTTTGAGAAATTGCAATTAAAGCTCCGTCTACCGTAGAAGAAACAGTAATCCAATCAACATCCATCGGAACATTTCCCGGATGACTTAAGGTAAATGGAATTGTTTGCTTATTTCTGAACTGTGCGGAAGGATCTCCGAACAAAATCCAGGTCTGCATCACTTCCTCACCATTTCCCGAAGGATATTCTTCCAGCATGGATAGTTGGGAATTATAGAACAACCCACCCAATGTAGTCTTGTGATTATCCGGATAGGTTTCCGCGATAATTGCCGCCATCTCATCCTGAGTCTGCATGGGTTCTGCCCAAGCCATTAAGATAGAAGAACCTGCTGCTGCAATTGCTCCTGAAGGCGATCCGTTCTTGGTTGCTCTTGTCCAGCTCTCAGAAATACATGTCCCGGATGTAAATGTTCCGTTATTGCAAGCCACTGAGATCACAAACGGATATTTTCCATTGTTCGTAGCCTGATTCACGTGTGTGCTTTGGAAATTCCCGGTTACGCATAAGTTTACGTCGCCATGTCCGGTATAGTTAAACAAGCCAATCCCATCGCTGACTACCGGCAAAATCGTGCCTGAATTCGGACTTCCTGCTGCATCCTGACCACCATGAGAACCATCGTAAAATTCAGAAACTGCGGTATAGCCGTAATTCATCAAAACGGTCCGGATATTTCTCAAATGCTGCCAGTCGGGTTCACCGTCATTGCCAATTCCGGCACCTTCATCTGATCCTAAGCCAATTGCTTTCTCCATCCAATCACCCGCCATCGGGTTCTTTTCGTACTCTAATGTTCGTTCAACCATCGTTGTAATGTTCGCTTCCGAACCGGAAAAACGACCAATAAACAATTCCGGGTAGTAATCGCTTCCTGTCAATTGTCCGTAATAAGAATCTGAGAATAAATTCTCACCACCCGACATTCCATAGGTATGCGCAGGAATTTCATCGTGATCCCCAACCAACAATACATAAGTCAATTCGGGATGTGTGGAATAATAGTTTTGAATATATGCGCGAATGTCTGTATCGGTAGTTCCTGCAGTTGCTGTTGAAACCAATACAGAACGAATTCCTTTTTGATTTTTCCAATTCAAAAGAGGTGTGATTTCCTCTATCAATGCGGGAGCAGCGATAATCAACATACTTCCGCTCTCTTCCATTGGCGAGTACTTCTCGGACTTCGGATTTAAAACGATTTTTTGCTGTGCAGACTGCATGATCGGATCTACCTGACCGTTCAATTCATTTATCCCGGATAGTTCGACGTTCTTTTTCAATTTCACGTGAATATTCCTGTAAACGATCAGCTGTTTGGTCACCGGGTTGTATTGGTAAGGAGAAACTTCCACCACAACACCGCGCATGGATCTCCAAATAAACGGATCCTTCAGATTTACGGAATTCTGCGGATAAAATTCATTGGTTTGGTACGCAGTACCAAATGAATAAGCCACAGAACCGGGTGCAACATTGCGTTTGATCACTCCTTTTGAAGGGGCTACCAATATATTTTCGTAGACTGTTACCTCATCAAACGTCACTTCAATTTCAGGATTTCCTGTTTCCGGAAGCTGAAGGGTTGTGTGAAACAAAGGAAGGGCCGGAGCGCCTTTTTCTTGCGATAGGACCTGGAAAGATTTGGAGAAATCAATCATTGTCTGCCCATCAATTTCTTTGAATTCGAAGGATTTTTCTTCGAAGTGCTGGGTTATCCTGATAGTTTTTGCATCTTCGGAATTCAGCTGGAAATTTTGAGCGTGGGAAATAAATGAACCGTATAAAACGGAGCATAAGAGGAGAGTTTTTTTCATTTTTTTGTTTTAGCTCTCCCAATTTACTGATTCTGATGGAATATTGTATTTTTTTAACAAAAGAAAAAGGCCAAATGCAACTGCACTTAGCCTCTTTCCCTTAACCTGTAGATGTTAATAATTGATCCGTTATATCCCTTAACGGCAGAACCGGCAAAAGGTTTCAAAAAAAATGTTTTTTCAGAAAAAAGATTAAAAACTGATGAATATCACCTTTTCTTCGCAAGGGCGTTTCTACCTTTGTAACTGCTTCAAAATCGGATGAAATGTTAGTGGGAAAAGGATCGAGATTATATAGTGTATTCAAAATGAAATGCCCCAGATGCCAGGAAGGAGATTTCTTCCTTTCACACCCCTATTCCATGAAAAACATCGGTAAAACTCACACCTATTGTTCAAGCTGCGGATTGAAATACGAAAAAGAGGTCGGATTCTATTATGGCGCCATGTATGTTTCTTACGGTTTGGGTGTCGGGCTGTTTGTTGCCTGCTGGATCAGCATCAATCTATTTTTCCCGAATTCAAATGTATTTGCTCAAATCGCTGCCATTTCCGGGCTTTCCATTTTCATGAGCCCCTACCTGTATGCTTTATCTAAAATCATCTGGGCGAATTTGTTCTTTTCCTACGATCCGGAAGCGGCAAAAGAGTATCAAAAGTCAATTGAAAATGGAGAATTTAAAAATTGAGAAGAGGATTCTGCTGAGACAGGTGATTACATCCAATCAGTAGTAAAGTTCGCTCTTTTCAATTTTGTTATTTTTCAATTCTCCATTAAACAAAAAATCCCCCAGCCGGCAAACTGAGGGATCACATTCAAACTACAAAACAATTAT
>CAMLDR010000186.1 GCA_946478775.1 uncultured Flavobacteriales bacterium | reverse complement strand
CAGGAACAATTATTCAAGAAGTTTTACGGGAAAATGCTGGTGGTTTGCCAACGGTACATTCGCGATAAAGATTCGGCCCAGGAAGTTTTACAAGAAGGTTTCATAAAGGTCTTTGAACATATTAAAGGTTACGACAAGAAAGGGTCTTTTGAAGGTTGGATGAGACGGATTATTGTGAATTGTGCAATTGATTCGATTCGAAAATCTAAAAAAGACTGGACACTGAGTGATAACGACAATGATTTCAAATACATTCCCGAAGAAGACGCATTCGGGGAAGAATGGGAGATCACCACGTTAAAAGCAGAAGTCGCGCTGGAAGCAATAAACAAACTTTCACCGGCTTACAAAGCAGTTTTCAACTTGTATGTGATGGAAGAATATACGCACAAAGAAATTGCGGAGATTCTGGAAATCAGTGAAGGAACGTCGAAATCTAATTTAGCAAAAGCCAAAATGAACCTACAGAATTATTTGAAACAGAAATTTACAAAAATCGCTCAATGAAGAACATTGAACAGATACTAAAAGAGTCCCTCGAAAACCATGAATTGCCTTACAATGAGGCAGCCTGGGAATCACTGTCTAAACGTTTAGACGGGACAACTCCTTCTCCATTCTACCGCAAATGGTGGGTTGCAGCTTCAATTGGTACCGTACTGGTTGGGTCTGCCCTGTTTTTCGGCTTGAATTCTCAGACGGATTCCAAACAAACTACGAAAGATAGTACTCCTGTTGCTAGCCAAAATTCAACCACTCCTCAAACGAACGGTCATTCTGAAAATCGTTTGGGTACAAATAACAATATAAACCCTCAAACAAACACTCCACAGCCTGAAGTACGCTCTTTGAAAACGGATCAGTCTGCACCGATTGAACACACGAATGCAGTCAATGTAGATGCAAGTCACGTTGCTCAAACTTCAAAAGAGGTGTCTCCAAAAAATACAGCTTCACAAAATTCTCCGGGATCGTCAAAAGGTTCTTCGGATAATGGCGGAGAACAAAAAACCAATTTCTTAGCAGCTACTTCCAACAAAACGAAATATTGTGTTGGTGACGAGATTGAAATTGGAAACCCGAACGAAATGGCTTCCGTTTCAGTGATTCAGAACAATAAAACAATCGGCACTGTTAAACCGGGAGCTAAAAAGACTTTTACTGCTTCCACTGAAGGAGCAATTGACTTAGTTGCAGGGAATCAAAAACAAACGATTTATATCAGCAAACCTGCTTCTGATCTTTATATCAGTGTGGATCAGACATTGCTTTATGAAAACGGAATTCCGGCTATCAGCTTTACCGTTTCGGGAAACAGTTCCGCGGTTCACTGGACAGCAGAAAAACATCCGGGCGAACTAGTCAACGGAACATTCATCGTACATCCATACAGTGGAAAAGAGGTTTCCGTTTCCGTATCTTCAAAAGACCAAAACGGTTGTTCTGTAGTTGAAAGCAAAAGAATCACCTTACCTGAAACATACAACCTAAACGCACAGAAGGGAATCGACATGAATTCCAGCGATCCAAGGGTTTCTACTTTCATGCCGTATGCTTTGAAAGAACGTAACACACCGTTTGAATTATATATCTACGATGCGAAGAGCGGAAGAGTGATTTATAAAACAACCGATTCTTCAGCCGGATGGAATGGCGTAGACAATAACACCGGTGAAGTGCTTGCAAACGGAAGTATGGTTTTATGGAAAGTAGTTCTGGGAAATCCTAATCCGGGAGAACCGAGAGAATACAAAGGAACGATCGTTATTAAAACACAATAAACATTCATTAACTACCAGATTACTACTGGATATAGGGAAAGGAAACTTTCCCTTTTTTGTTTTACCAAATTTCGATATTCTTCTGCTTTCTTAGATTCCGGATACAGCAATCGGTGTTCTTCCATCTTGCGAAGCTTCATTATTTCTTCAATCAGTTCATTAGTTTGCGCTGAAAACAACTCTTCTTTGAGGAAATTCCAAACAAATTCCGCCGCCTCATCTGTTGGATGCACACCATCTCTTTCAAAATAGCGGTAATCCCGCAACACATCGTTTATTAGTTCATAAGCCGGGAAATAATAAACAGAGTGATACTTATTCAGGCTATTAACAGACCTGAAGAGAATGGTTTTGGAAAGTGTATTTTCAAGGAGTCCATCACGAATGTATCGAACCGGACTAACCGTAAAGATAATTTGAATTTCAGGGTTCGCTTCCTTTAAAATTTCCCGGGCATAGTTCCAGGTAGTCGCGATTTCTGCCTGCTGACTCAATTCCTTATCGAACTTTGATTTATGCTGCTGATGGCAATTTGCCACAATTTCGCCGTTTTCTATTAAACGATATCCATGAGCAGAACCAAATGTCACGATCAACAATTTGGCTTTTTCCAGTGATGTTCTCAAAACCTGCAGCTGTTCATGGATCAAATCTGTCAGTTCAGAAGAACTCATGGCATAAATCGTACTGCTTGCATCATAATTCACAAACACGTCTTCTTTTTGAACAAAATCGCTCAAATCAGCTTTCCCGAAAGCTAGTAAGATTTGTTTTGCTAGCGGAACCGGGTGAAAAATAACTCCCAACGGATTATCAAGCACTTTGAAACCAGCTCTTCGAAACCAAACAGACATATTGGTAGAAAAACAAGATCCCAATTGCACAATGGAATCACCGTGTTGAATTTTGGGAAAGTCTTTTTGGTGCAAACTTGCTGTTGAAATCGTCATTTTAACTGATTTAAGGTATAATCAAACACTTTTCTCCAACCTTTCCACTTACCAGCCTCTGCGAGTGTTTCATTGTGCCAGATAAAACAGAAAGTTCCTCCGTACTTTTTTACCTCTAAAACCAATTGACCAACAACTTCCAAACTTTGATCAATTGTCAACTGTTTGTATTCCAATAAAGTTCCGTCCATGTATGCAAAGGGTACGATCCGGTAATCCGGATAAGCGCGGTTAGCCAGCAGGTCAAAAAAGGTATGTTCGTACGCTGTCCCGGCACGAAAACCGGATTCGTCGGCATAGCCCATCGTGTAGTCTTTTTCATAACCCCGCTTGATCATTCGAAGATACGTTTTGGGTAAATTGAGCTTTAAAAAATGCTGCCGGGATTCCGTAATCGTTTTTGAAGTGATCTTTTGAATGCGCATCACTTCCTGGTTCAGTTTTTCGTCCGACTGATTACTAGCATAACTTGGATGCAGTCCCACATTCCCTAATTTACTGATTTCTAAAATCAATTCCTGGTGCTGCGGATGATTCCACGAAATGTTGGTATCGTATTTTGCATAATCCCCTAACTGCCAAAAGACACGTGTTCCAGGATAATTCTTACAAACAGAACGAATAGTATCAAAGGAATCGAACGGATCCGTTAATTCAGCTTGTTGAACTAACTTTCTTGTTTTCAATCGCTCCTTGTTGTTCTGAAGCAAATCCTTCCCATTCGATAACCAGGAGCGCCAGCCTTCTTTCCACTTGTAAGCAAAGGTATTATCAATATCAAACGAAGGAATAATCTGGACCGTTTTCTGCGCTTCTAAAAGAGCTAATGATTCCGGAGAGTAAACCCTAAGAAACGCTTCAATCCAGCGTTCTACAATTTGGATATGAAGCCAGCCAAATTTACTTTGAAGGCTTTCCCTGGATGTAAATCTTCCATGCTCATCCGAAAATCCGGAGACATATTCCTCATAACGTGTGAGCACATAAAATATCGAAGCCAATGGATCCGGAACAGAATCAATCAGTAAACAAGCTATTCCTTGCCAAGTTCCCTTTTCTATCCGGACTGATTCACGAAACCTTTCTTCAAACAAAAGGCTTGAAGGATGTAAAATCGCTGATTGATCAAATTCGAAATCGGAATAGGAAATTTTGGTTCCTGAAAATGCTTCAAACAGGTGTTTATCATTGGTCAGTTCATACTCCAGGCCATGTTCCCTGAAAACAAAGTCGAGCGTATAAATTAAACGAATGGAGATTTCATCAACGTAAAACAACATTTCTTACAGAAGTTCTTGATCCGAAAAGCTAAAGTAGCCATTATCTGTGATAATGAGGTGATCAAGAACGGGCATTTCAATGAGCTCTCCGAATTCTTTGATCTTTTTGGTCATTTTTTTATCCTCTTCACTTGGTTTCAAATTCCCACTTGGATGATTATGAGCTAAAATGATTCCCGATGCTGCCAAATCCATCCCATTTTTGAAAATAATCTTCGGGTCAACGTATGTTCCTGAAGTTCCTCCTACCGAAAGCTGTTTTATCTGCAAAACTTTATTTGCCCTGTTTAAATAAAGAACGAAAAACTCTTCATGCAGTAAATCGGAAAAGTATCCTTTCAACTCCTGATAAGCCTTTAATGAACTGGTAATCTTGGTACGTTTTTCTGTTCGCAGGTCTTTTCTTCTCCTTCCCAACTCCAATGCAGCCAAAACAGATATTGCTTTTGATTGGCCAATGCCTTTTATGGCACATAATTGAGAAAGTCTGAGTTTACCAAATTCATATAGATTGCCATTGGAAAGAGACAATAATTCCCTGCCCAAATCTACTGCAGATTTTGAACCGGTTCCGGTTCCGATCAGGATGGCCAGCAATTCGGCGTCTGATAATGAACTTCTTCCTTTGAGCATCAATTTTTCACGTGGTCTGTCATCTTCCGACCAATGAGGAATGGTTGTTTTTTGGACTTGCATCTATTCTTCTTTTTTAATTGAAATTACGAAAATTGTTCTCAAATAAAAAGCCTTTTCAATACATTTTTCCATTTTTATCAACATTTTTATCCGATTTTTTAATCAAAAAATAATGTAAGGATTGAAAATTAAAAAACTACTTTTACATCCATGGATTCTTTGACACAAATTGTGCTTGGAGCTGCTGTTGGAGAAGCGGTTGCAGGAAAAAAGATGGGAGCAAAAGCAGCCCTTTTGGGAGCTGTTGGCGGAACAATTCCTGACCTGGATGTTTTTCTGCGTTTTTTTTACGATCCTTTGGACGCAGCACTCGTTCACCGCGGTTTCTCGCATTCTTTGCTTTTTGCGCTACTTGCAGGAATAGTTCTGACCTTTATTTCGAGTAAACTCAGTAAAAAAGATCATCCTCAAAAAATGTGGTTTCAATTGTGGTTTCTTTCCATTGTAACGCATCCTGTTTTGGATATTTTCACCAATTACGGCACCCAGTTCTTTTGGCCCTTCAACTGGCGCCTGACATTCAATTCTGTTTTTGTAATTGATCCGCTTTACACAATTCCATTTATGATATTGCTGATTGGCGCCTTATTTATGAAACGAGAATCCAAAAGAAGACGCATTTGGAACTGGACGGGGATTATTTACTCTTCGCTTTACTTGCTTTGGGGTGTTGGAGTGAAGTTATTCGTTTACAGCAACACGGATTCCTACTTTGAGCAGGCAAACATCCACCCAAAAAGAGCCATGGTCACACCCATGCCACTAACCTCTTTCTATTGGGATTTGATCGTAGAAGACGATTCGAATTATTACATCGGTTACAAATCACTTTTTGCACCGTTCGATCCCAAACAACTGGAAGTTTTTCCAAAAAACCACCACTTATTGAAAAACCTCAGTTGGAAAGGAAATTCCAGGATAGCTGAAATCGAACACATAACGAATGGATTTTATGCAGTGGAACCGATACAAGACAGCTTAATTATTTATGATCTGAGATTTGGAACCACCACAACAATTACCAACGGAGAAAGCAAAACTCCGATCATGGGATACGGATTTACTATCCGGAATAAGGAACCGGAAAAACTCTTTTCTTATAGAACGAGTGATTTCAGTAAAATAAACTTTAGCGTTTATTGGGATAAAGTTTTTGGTAAATAACGCTGCTTCAAGCTATTTTTAGAATAGAACGTTAAAACTTCTATTCATGAAGCAGAAAAATTTCAAAACTCAGAAACAGAGCAAACCAGGAATAGAATCCAAGATGGTCCCTAAGCCTGAATATATCAGTAAAAAATACAAAGCGAGCGGAAAACTGACCAATAAAATTGCGCTAATTACCGGCGGGGACAGTGGAATTGGAAGAAGCATTGCTGTGCATTATGCACACGAGGGTGCAGATATTGCCATTGTTTACTTGTCTGAAAAAAAAGATGCTCAGGAAACAAAAAAACTGGTGGAGGCTCAAAACAGGAAATGCCTGCTGATAAAAGGCGATCTCTCGGATGAAAAATTCTGCAAAAAGTGCATCAAAGAAGTTCTGAAAGAATACAAGAAAATAAACATCCTGGTCAATAATGCAGGAACGCATTTCAACGCGGATACTCCTGAGGAAATCACATCCGAAAATTTAAAGAATACATTTGAAACCAATGTCTATCCGCTGTTTCATTTAACAAAAGAAATTCTCCCGCATCTTTCCAAAGGAGATTCTATCATCAACACGTCTTCAGTGACTGCCTATCGAGGAAGTGATCATTTATTGGACTACTCAAGTACAAAAGGCGCTATTTCTACTTTCACCAAATCACTTGCTGCTATGCTGGCAAAAAGAGGAATCCGTGTGAATGGAGTTGCACCAGGGCCAATCTGGACCCCCTTAATTGTTTCCAGTTTTGAGCATTTGGAAAAATTTGGAAAAGATACACCCATGCGGCGTGCCGGTCAGCCTTCTGAAGTTGGCCCCGCGTATGTTTTCCTTGCTTCGTCAGACAGCAGTTACATTACCGGTCAATTTATCCATGTAAATGGCGGTGAAATTGTCAGTTAATTCTCATTAATCAAAAAAACAGTGTGATATGGAAACTAAAAAATCCGGTAAGCAATTCTTTGAGAATTTTGCAACCAAAGCATCTAAAGCAGTGGGAAGTCCCTATGCTTTCGTCAGCGCTCTTTCATTAGTTATTGCATGGGCAATCTGCGGTCCGTTCTTCGATTTTTCGGAAACCTGGCAGCTGGTTATCAATACCGGAACAACAATCATTACTTTTTTAATGGTTTTCCTGATTCAAAAATCCCAAAATAAGGATTCATTGGCCATTCAGCTCAAACTGAATGAACTCGTGGCTTCCAACAACAAATCGAGTAACCGGCTGGTTGACATTGAAAGCATGACTGAAGATGAAATGATCATCATTCAAAAATACTATCAAAAACTCAGCGAACTGTCTGATAAGCATGAACCGGTACAAACCTCTCATTCACTTGCTGAAGCAACGGAAGACCATAAAGAAAAATATGCTTCCGTTCCCCAAAAAGCGACAGCACCGAAAAAGACACCTGTTAAAAAAGCTTTACCTCGAAAACCAGCTGCAGCTGCTAAAAAAGTTCCTGCTCCTAAAAGAACGAAACCAAAATAATTCAAATAACAAGTTTCCAACTCTCACTCTATCGAAGAACTGCATGAGAAATCCGGAAAAATAACAAGGATAAGAATCCTCCTATTCTGCTTGTGCAATCAACCACCTGGAAATCACTTACTGCCTCAATCTATCAACGCAACTCTTTGTCAAAAACAGCTGTGTTTCTGCCCTTTTAATGGAAGGAATCGTTAAAAACCAGCATCTGTAAATTCAGAAGTATTTGCGGCATTTTCATAACAAAACAATCCCGTGTTTGAAATAGCTTTGTCATAATGCATCATCTAACAGATGTATTTATGAAAAAGTCACCTTATCTCTTTACGGGAATTGCCTTATTCTGGCACATCCTCTAAGAGATGGATCAATCTTTAAACTAAAAACAAACACATGATGAAAATCTCCTTCATTTTCCCGATGCTCTTAGCAGCTTCCTCCTTATCCTACAGCCAAAATCACACTCCCATTGCTGTTACAGGATTCAATTTCGACGTCATTGCAGAAACAACTCCTGCTTTAACGGCCACAGACACCACTTTTGGTGATGACAATTACGTTCTTTACAGTGAGAATTACGGTTCTTTATTAAACACAGGTGCCGGTTTGCCCAACAACGGGTTAATTACTTCAGGAAGCAGTACTTA
>CAMLDR010000185.1 GCA_946478775.1 uncultured Flavobacteriales bacterium | reverse complement strand
CAGTAGTGAAATGTGCGCTTCTGTCCGGTTGATCTTTTAGTTTCTCCAATACCAGGTCCATATTATCATCTGCATTTCGCTGCGGACCGGCATAGCGGGCAGAATAGACTCCCGGCTCACCGTTTAATGCAGGAATAATTAAACCGGTATCGTCAGCAAAGCACGGGATATTCATCTTTTCAGCCAGGAAAGTCGCTTTTTGGATCGCATTTCCTTCAATGGTATCAGCTGTTTCCGGAATTTCGTCGTGAAAATGGATTTCTTTCAATGAAATCAGTTGAACACCATGAGGTAGAATCGCTTTGATCTCGGCGATTTTGTGCTCATTTGACGAAGCGAAAAGTAGTTTCATGCATTTTTTTTGAGTTAAGTTACATTTTTTTTAGGAATTAGTAACAGCAGATGCATTATATCCGAACTGATTTTTGAAGGCATTCGAGAAATGAGAAAAATTTTCAAAACCCACATGCAGATACACATCTGAAGGTCTCAGTTTTGTTGTCTGAAGCAGGTTTCTGGCTTCGGAAAGACGCTGCTGTTTCAGCCATTTTTCCGGAGTTTCATTGAACGTTTTAGCGAAATCGCGTTTGAACGTAGAAATACTTCTTCCGGATAAACGGGCAAATTCGGACAAAGGAATATTGAACAGGTAATTCTTTTGCATAAATGCCTTCAGGTCAATTTTGAAGGGTTCACTGAAATCGAATAAAAAACCATAGAAGGATTGATCCAATCTAAGCAGTAATTCCACTGCCTCTTCTGTTTTCAGTGCGGCCATTTTGGAAGTGAAAAAATCAGGTTCGTCAAAATAGGGAAGAAGCGACTGAAAAAAGCCGCTTATAAATGATTCTTCCGGTATTTCGTATAGGGGGTTTCCTGTAAAACGTTCCTGAACGGCCAGACTGTTTTGTAAAGCAAACTGCTGTAAAAATTCCTCGGTCAGAAAGATCGTGAAAGACTTAAATGGCCGTCCGTCCAAGGCGGGATGTTTGCGGGTTTTCAGCAAGGTATTCTTACGCATGATCCCCATTTTTCCTTCTTCGAAGAAACGAGATCCCTCCGAAGTGAAAATTTCCATTTTCCCCGAAATAACAATACTCAATGCATGATGAAGAACCAATTGTTCCGTCCCGAAATGCTGCTCATGAACACATGAGAACAACATATTCTCCTGAATTTGATCTGCCATTACTTTGGAAGTTGGCTCAATAGTAGTTTATCCATCGTTCTGTCGCCGAGCCACTTGCGGAAAAACAGGACCGGTTTTGCCATATAACCTCCAACATACCGGGTTTTAGGTCTTTTTGAAGCGATTGCTTTTGAAACCAAACGCGAAATAACTTCCGGTTCGGCATTTTTTGAAATGGTTGCTTCAAATGCTTTTTTGAATTTGTCGGCCATTTCACCGTAAGCAGTATTCTCTGTTGTTTTGATCAGATTCTCATAAGCAATGGTTGCCCATTCTGATTTTACACCACCCGGTTCAATCACCACCACATCAATTCCAAATGGTGCAACTTCCAAACGCAAACTGTCGCTCATTCCCTCTACAGCAAATTTGCTGGCGTGGTACCAGGCCCCGAAAGGCGTAGCAATTTTTCCGCCGATGGATGAAATGTTAATGATCTTACCGCTTTTTTGTTTCCGCATTCCGGGAAGTACCAATTGCGTCATGCGGGCCAATCCGAAAACGTTTACTTCGAATTGTCTTTTTGCCTCTTCCATGGAAACCTCTTCGATTGTTCCATAGGAGCCATAACCGGCGTTGTTTACCAAAACATCGATTCGGCCTTCTTTTTCCAGGATGGCCTGAATGCAAGATTTCATCGATTCCTCATTGGTTACATCCAAAGCTATTGTTTGAACGCCCTTTTGAGCCAGTTCTTCCAGTAAATCCGTTCTTCTTGCAGCTCCATAAACAAGATGTCCTTCTTTTGCCAGGTCCAGTGCGAATACTTTTCCCATTCCGGAAGAAGCACCGGTAATTAAAATCACTTTTTTCATATTATTGAATTTTATACTGCAAAGGTGAATCTAAATATACGGATTGATTTTGTTCACAGGTCCAAATTGTTTTGCTCAGCGGATCACGAAAGCGGATTCTTACCCCAGGTACTGTTTGTCAAGCTGATCCTTCAGTTCCGGGTGTTTTCTTAGATAAGCTGCCACAAAAGGACAATACACCATTACTTTCTTGTTTATCTTTTTGGCATACTCAAAAGCGTAAGCAGCAAGTAAACCACCGATTCCTTTTCCCGCAAGAGAGTCGGGCACATTGGTGTGCATAAACGCAATGTCTTTTTTATAAAATCGGTAGGTGAGCGTTGCCAAATTATGGTCTGTCCGATATTCGAATTGCTGTAGTTCTTCGTTATTGGTGATTTCCAATTCTTCTGACATGATTGATTGAATATGTTAAGAACAAAAATGTAGACATGCGATTAATCACGTGTCTACATTTTTTAATTTATTGCTGATTCTCATTAAAACTCATCATCCAGTTGATCCCGAATTTGTCCTGCCACATTCCGAAATAATCTCCCCAAAAAGTAGTGTCCATCGGCATGGTTATGTTTCCTCCGGCAGATAATCCGTTAAACAGGCGATCAGCTTCTTCCTTGCTGGCAGCAGTAATTGAAACGGAAAAGTTATTCCCTTCCTTAAAGCTTGCGGCCCATTCTCCGCCGGTATCGCTTCCCATCAAACAAGTTTCCTTACTAATTGGTAAAGTAACGTGCATGATTTTCTCTCCCATTTCAGGATCCATTTTACTTCCACCTTCCTGCGGCATATCCTTGAATTTCCCTATATAAGGAAACTCACCTCCGAAAACGGATTGATAGAACAGAAATGCCTCTTCGCAGTTTCCGTTAAAAGTTAAATACGCATTTACTGTTGCCATAATTTTATTTTTTAAGTATCGATAATGGTTATTTCCATCGATTTACTGCTCGCTTAATTCTTTCAGTTTTTCCAGTCCAAGCGGAAATTTCTTCTTCATAGATTCAATGTGTCCTTCAGTCACATCGACTTCTACTTCCAGTTCAGTGGTGTTGGCATTGATTTCTACCAAACGATAAACCTCGAAGCAACCCGTCCAGTGCCTGCTCTCATCATCTACTTCCTGTTCAGCACAATTCTTCAGATTTCCCACGTGTCTGAAAACAACCAATGAGTTTTCTTTGAGGAACATCACATCGCTGTACATTCCGCTTCCGTCGGGAGACAAAAAGTGGATGCGTGAATCCTGGGCCAAATCTCCTTCATAATAAGATCCTTCGCAAAAAGGAGCGGTCCAGATTTTATAATTTTCCTTATCCCACATCGTTTTCCAGACCTTTTCCTTCGGTGCATTGATGTTGATGGAAAAATGAAGCTTTTCGATCAGGTGCAAATAGTTGCGCAGGGAATTTTTAATGATTCCGTCCCAACCCATTTGGTAGCTTTCGGGAGTAAACTTCGGTCCTGCATCTGCAAAAGACTCTACTCCTTCATGCGTTAAAGTCAATTGGGAATGTTTCTCGTCAATTGCTTCCACAAGCCATGTCACAACAGAAGATCCTTCCGATTGTTCCGGATGCTCCCAGGAATGGACAATTTTTTTCCCCGGTTCTAATTCAAGAACTGTGCAATGATGCAGGTATTTGCGCGCTTCTGACTCGTAAAAGTCAAAACTTTCACCAACAGTCGTTGTGAAATGAGGAATGTGGAAATACCACTTTTTAAAATGTGAAGGATTTGTAACTGCATCCCACAGATCGCGTGCGGGGACATCAAATTGCATGGTAGTTTTAACGGTGACATTTTTCATACTCTCCATAATCCTTGTTTTTTTGATGTTAAGACTTCGTGATATTAAATCCGAATGTCAGTTTTATTTGCCCCACTTTTCGTACCACATGAGGTAGGAAAGCAGGTACCATATTTTTACTCCAAATTCTTTTCTTCCGGCCAGGAAAGCATTTTTCAGTTTTTCGATTTCTCCCCAATGGAACAGGCCTGTTTCAACAATCTTATCTTCGCATAAATAAGTTTCCAGCAGATCACGTAATTCATTCTTCAGCCAGGATTCGATTGGAATTGCAAATCCCATCTTTGGTCGGTCCATGACCGGTTTTGGAATGTACTGATGGACAATTTCTTTCAAAAGCCATTTTTTAGATCCATCCCGGAATTTTAATTCATCCGGCAGCTGGGCCACGTATTCAATTAGTCGGTGATCCAATAAAGGTTCCCGGCTTTCCAGACTGACAGACATCGAAGCGCGATCCACTTTTTGAAGAATATCGTCCAACAAATACGTTTGGTAATCCATTGCCTGGGCAAAAGCCAAAGAACTGTAGTTCTTTAATTCGGTGCTGTCAAAATAAGTGTGCAGTTTTCGGAACGATTGAGTACTCAGTTGATTAATCTGCTCTTCTGTGAATAATTGACTGACGCTAAGCATGATGTTCTGATCGCTTGTGTTGCGAAGGATCGATTTTGTTTTTTCGTAACGCTGTGCAAAGTTGTATTTATTCTTTAGCACAGGAATAGAATCTGCAGAAACCAAATTCATCATTCCGGCCATGCTTTTTCTTGCGAAACCAGGAATTTTATTCAGCTTTTCACCGTATTTCAGGATCATTTCATAGCGATTGTACCCGGCAAAAACTTCGTCGCCGCCATCTGCACTTAAAGCAACGGTGACTTCTTGTTTGGCAATTTTGGAAACCAAAGTAGTTGGGATTGCACTGGAATCCGCAAAAGGTTCATCGTAAAAATAAGGAAGCTCCGCGATCAGATCAATGGCGTCTTGCGCCGTGCATTCTGTTTCTGTATGATTTGTCTGCAGTCTTGCTGCAATTTCTCTTGCGTAAGGAGCTTCATTTAATCCAATATCCGGAACCGAGATAGTGAATGTACGTAAAGCTTCCGGCCGGTCCTGCTGTAGCAGAGCTGTAACACAGGTGCTGTCATATCCGCCGCTCAAAAACACTCCAACCGGAACATCTGAAACCATGCGGTAGGCACAAGCTGATTTTAGAAGTTTTTCGGTCTCCTCTATTGCTTCTTTTGCAGAAATAACCAGTTTCGGTTTGTTGTAATAATCATACACATTCCAATACTGAACAGGCCTGAAATCGAACTCTTTCAAAGAAGTAAGTACGTAATGTCCGGGTTGTAATTTGGAACAATGTTCAAAGATACAATGTGGTGTAGGAACACTTCCGTATTGCAGATAGGCATGCACTGCCTGCGTATCGATCTTCTTTTCGAAATCCGCATGTTTGTGGAAAGCTTTCAGTTCGGATGCAAAAAGAACCAATCCGTTTTTTTGATAGATGAAAAGCGGTTTTACGCCGGCACGGTCCCTTGCAATGAAGACTTCTTCTTTTTTTGAGTCGTAAAGAACGAAAGAGAACATCCCGATGAAACGATCGAGGCATTTGGGTCCCCATTCCGCATAGGCGTGTAAGATCATTTCAGTATCCGACTCTGCAAGAAAGGAATGTCCCAGTTTTTGCAATTCTTTCTTGATCTCTGAAAAATTGTAGATTTCTCCGTTAAAAACGACCGTGAATTCATTCCAGCTCATGGGCTGTTTTCCCAGTTCCGAAAGCTCTAAGATGGAAAGCCTTCGATGCCCCAGGCCAATCTTGTAAGAGGAGGTTCCATGTAGGAAAGTACCGAATCCATCCGGACCGCGATGCTTCAGGGCATGGGTCATTCCTTCCAGGTCCTGTTCCGAAGAAGCGCCGTTAAAGTCAATAAATCCAGCTATTCCACACATATCCTTTTCTTGTTTTATTCACTTTTGCGTAGCTAGTAAAGATAGGTAAAAACTGGTTGGTTTATTAAGTGAATTTTGTAATATGTAGATTCAATTTTGTTTTTTTTGTGACTTAGACTCCGCTCAGTCACCTTTCATGTATTCTTCGCTAGAATTGGATTTTGGCTTGGTTTTTCGTAACTTAAATATGAAAATGTGAAGGAATGATTTGTTATATGTACATTTTACTTTGTTCGGATGGAAGTTATTATACAGGGAGCACAAAAGATTTAATGAAGCGATTAGGAGAGCATCAATCGGGAGCTGGATCAAATCATACTAGAAAATTTGGCCCCGTAGAATTAGTTTATTTTGAAGAATTTGATCGAATTGATTTTGCATTTGATAGAGAAAAACAAATTCAGAGATGGAGCCGTAAGAAAAAAGAAGCTTTAATAAATTCTAGAAAGCATGAATTGAGTAGATTAGCTGAATGTCAGAATCACACTCATTATAGATTGAAGGATGACATTCAAAAAGATGATTTAAATCGAAAATTAGTTGAGTGAACAAAGGTGGTTGAGCGGAGTCGAAGCCCCGTTGTTCAAAACTCTTTTCATAAATCAGGAAAGTGCGATGGATATTGAAAAGCAGGATTCGCTAACTTTCAGTTCTCATTTAAACCCTTCAAAAATGGAAAACACACAAAAATTGCAGGAAGAAATCACAGTGCTTGAAGCACAGTTGACGGGTGACATGTTTGCAGATATGGACATCAAAGACAAAATTCACAACTTAAAAATGCAGGTAGAAGGTGTACGTCCAATGGACAGTTACATTGAATGCGTTGGTTGTGGTTCTTAGGAATTATCAATGAATTAATTAGGAATTATCAAGGTTGATCTATTTCAATCTTGATAATTTCAATTATTGATAATTAGTAATTCCAGATAGTTTTCTTTCCAAACTTCTACACTCCAAACTTCCCGGATGGAAGCTGTTGCCTGATCGCCAAATTCCTTTCTAAGATTTTCATTTTCGAGCAGCATACGCAGGGCATTCTCCCATTCTTCAGGAGTTTCTGCAATAAGCCCGTTTGTTCCATGCTGAATGATCTTTGTGTTCACTCCAACCGGAGAAACAATAGCGGCCATTCCAAGGGCCATGTATTGCAGGGCTTTGAATCCGCATTTGCCTTCCGACCAGGCGTCCAAAACAAGCGGCATAATACCGATCTGGATTTCTGCCAGGTCCTCCATTTCCGTTTCTTCATTCCAGTCCTGGTAAACCAATGATTTTAACTGGTAATTGGGTTTTTTATTGGAAATGACCTTAAACCGGAAATCAAATTCAGATTCCAACTTGCGCAGGATCGGAACTACGAAATCCAGGTAATGCATCGTGGAATGTGTGCCGGTCCAGCCGATCACCAAGGGTTTGTTTTTATGTTCGACTAGTTTGGTGTGCTGATTTTCGGTGTCAATCGTGGTTGGGATCACTTCCACCTGTGAGTTGAACTGCCTGGCATAAGCCGCCAGGAAATCGTTTCCGGCACTTACTTTGGAAGCCCATTTGATGAGGTATGGAACTTTCCAATAACATTTCAATTTTTGGAAACGTGCATTCGCAGAACTGTAATTAGGGATCCAGATCGCATCATCGAAATCATACAGGTATTTTCGGTGCATGATCTTCACTAGGACCCATTCAAAAACGGGTGGACCCAAATGCGTCATTTCCCGGTGCATGAAAATGTGTTTGGCCCCAACCAAACGAAATAAGAGGATCCAGCGACGCAAAAAATTGTAATTCAGGTCGAGGAATTTTTGAATAAAAAGCCCTTTTTTGTAAAGCCTTTTCCAGCTTTTTTGTGTGTGAAAGGAATGATACCGGATCTCAAAATCCCGTTCCTCCAAAAAAGTCAGGTATTGCTCAAACCGAAACCTTTGTGAAGGTGCTTCTCCTTTGGGGTATGGAGCAATGATATGGAGCTTTTTCGATTTCACAGAAACAAAAGTGTGCTTTTTTTTGAGATTAGCCGTAAAGAAAATTAACCGACAAATTGATCATAAATCTCAAAATAGGTTTCAACTCCCTTATCCAGTCCAAAATATTCGGTTGCACCCTGCATGGTTTTCTCCCGGTCAAAATCATTGAAATCCAAAGAAAAGGAGGAAAGACTTGCTTCTTTGGTGTCTTTCAGAACAAGTCCGGACTGATAACGCTTCACGATTTGATCTGTG
>CAMLDR010000184.1 GCA_946478775.1 uncultured Flavobacteriales bacterium | reverse complement strand
CGGTTTGTTTTCTAGTTTCAACGTATAGTTAAGCTTGAGTTTCAGGGAGTGCTTTGTCTTTTGGTGAGATACCGATTTGACTTTCACACCTGCAGTATCTTGTTCAAATTCAACATAAATAATGTCATTGGGCTTAACATCTTTGGCTTTTGCGGCTTCATATTGCAGAGATTGCACATTCAGGCTCACATACCTTCCCTGGAAAAAATCGTAAGGATCAACAGGCTGTATGCGGAAAAGGTATTCCTTCCCGTTTTCAATAACTTTTTCTTTGGCAGCGATAAAAAAAAGCGGAAAGGACAGTTGAATAAGTGCAATGGCTAAAATTCCGATTAGTCTTTTATTTACTGTTTTCATGCTTTCTGTTTTTTAGAATGATGTAATTGGCAACAAAAAAAGAACTTCCGATCAGGATGAATAGAATTCCTTTCACTGTTAAAGACATTTTTAGATCGAAGAAACGGCACAACATGACCAACCCGATTAAGCCAAGTGCAAAATTTGCTACTGTCAGATTCGATTTTTTCGCACTGTATACCAATGTGATAATTCCCAATATTAACAGGAAGATGGAGTACATGTGCTGTAAACTGAAGGGGGAAATGCAGCCTATCCAGATTAAGATCGGAACCGCGATACTGAAACTTGCAAACAAGCCTTTAACGTGTGAGAATAATTGCTTGCGAAGTTTGATCACGCTTACAATGAGCAAGATACAAACCAGTACGGTAAGCCCTGTTTGGAAAGAATTCATTGGCGGACGGCTATGTCCGGGACCTAAAATCTCACTCGGGTCAAAGTTGAGTACTGCCCAGAATCCGCCGAAACTGGCAATGACCAGCAATACAATTTGAAAAGAAAGAATAACAATGTGATCAGAGCCTAAGGTGTTTTTTGATTTTTCATCGATAAGCACTGCGGGAACCAGGTAGTACATACCGGGAAGGAGTGATAACAGGAAAAATCCCATGACACCTCCTACACTGTACGAAAGACTGAAAACAAGCATGGATATCAGTCCCAATGCCGGATAAACCTGCCATCCATCTTTTCTTTCCTGTGCAAAGTGAATAACAATAGCCGCACCGATTAAAATGGCCAGCTGATAATAATGGAAAGTGTTCACACCATAATAATCCATCACGATAAAAGGAACCGGTAAAAGCAGTAATAACTTATAAAGGTTATTTGCTTCCAATTTTTCTTTAGAAAAATAGAAGAACAATTGAAGGAGTCCGATTACAAACAGAATGGGAATGAAAATCAGTCGGTGGTCGTCATTTTCAGCTTGTAATATTTTGTCGAAGCCCCATTTGTTGTAAAACAGCAAATAAGTCAGGCTTAAACTCACCCCGATGTAACTCAGGATGCCCATGGCAGTTGGCTGGCGATTGGTATTTCGCAAAAAACGACTCGTTCCGAATAAATGAAAATTGGCCAGTATTAAGAACAAGATCAGCCAAATGGATGAATCCGATCCTTTCATGCTGATAATTGCACTGAAACAGATTAAAAGCGGCACAACAATTTGATGCATTAAATAAAGTGATTCCGGTTGACGAAGTGTAAACAATCGTTTCAGGTAAGGAACCAAGGCAAAGAACATGACCAAACTGCCAAACCAAGGTACCTGGTAAATAGCACTTTGGTCCATAGGATAGCTGAATAAATTCAGCAGCATCAGGATCATGGCACAAAAAACAGCACTGTGCGATCTGAGTAAATAAACTACAGGCAGACAGAGAATGCACCAGTAAGTGTAGAAATAATTTTCAATTCCCGGCAGCTGGTAGATTTGCAGAATCAACCCAAGCATACTTCCCACTGCCAAAAAGCTGGAAATGGCCGTTGATTCCTGCCAGATTACATTGTCTTTTCGTTTGGTTACCGTGAAGATGTTTGCCAGCACGGAAATGAAAACGGGAACCAGGCTGAGCATCGTTTTGGTAGAACGGGACAGATCATCCCAGTTGTGAGCAAACAGGTAAATGACTCCGAATCCAATAAGGAATACCCCGATGATGCTCACCGTGATGATCAATCCGTTATTCTGTTTGTTTTGATTGATCTGAGATTGGTTCTGCACATTTACGGCGCGTTGTTTATTTCGCGTTTCGAAATGTGCATACATGCGATCCATAGTAGGTTGGTCGATGATGTTTTCCTGTTTACAATCCTCTAAAAAGTCTTTGAGGTTCATAGCTATTTTTTTTACTAATGTAACGAACTTCCATTACAGACAATAATTCTTTCCTAAATGTATTGATGATATCATGATATCATGTTTTCGTTATATAACGAAGAAATTTAGTGTTAGAGGAATATTGTAGGGCAAAAAAAGCCCTGAAATCAGATGTTACCATCTCTTCAGGGCTTTGAAATAGTTGTTTTAAAGGATTTACAAACGAGCAATCAATTGGCTCATGATCAAGGTCATCTTCGGCTCTTGTCTACTTGCTACCTCAATAACATCCTGTAAACTCACTTTCTGAATTTTCCCCGGAACACCTAAATCGGTGATAATGGAGATTGCGAAACAAGGAATTTCCATGTGGCGCGCCACAATTACTTCCGGAATCGTTGACATTCCAACGGCATCCGCACCAATGGCACGAACATAACCGTATTCAGCAGGAGTTTCCAAAGTTGGGCCTGTCAGGGCAGCGTATGTTCCGACAGAAACTTTGATATTATTTTCTTTAGCGATGTTTTTAGCTACTTCAATCATGGAATGATCGTAAGGCTCGCTCATATCCGGGAAACGTGGTCCCAATTCATCGATGTTCTTACCAATAAGCGGATGAGCCGGGAACAAGTTAATGTGGTCATTCAAGATCATGATCTCACCCACTTCGAAATCGGGGTTCACACCTCCTGAAGCATTACTTACGAAGAGACGCTCGATTCCCAATAATTTCATCACCCGAACAGGGAAAGTAACCTGCTGCATGTTGTAACCTTCGTAGAAGTGAAAACGGCCCTGCATAGCAACTACTTTTTTCCCGCCAAGTGTTCCAAAAATCAACTTTCCGGAGTGACTTTCAACGGTTGAAACAGGAAAGTGAGGGATTTGTTCGTAAGGAATCTCATCAATGATTTCGATTTCTTTAACCAATCCGCCTAATCCGGTTCCTAAAATGATCCCGATTCCCGGTTTAACGGATGTTTTGCTGTTGATGCACTCAGCAGCTTCTTTCATTTGTTCTAACAACATAATTTTCGAGTAATGCTTTAAAATCTTCTTCTCTATCTATTTTCAACGAAATACTTTGCACAAAAAACGGGATTTTGCTTGCTGAAATGGCTTCTTTCCACTCGGCAAAACGCACCGCATCTTTTTCGGTTGTAACTACTGCGCATCGTTGGTGTGCAAAAGTAGCAACTTTTTGCTGAATTTGTTGAATATCTGCAAGAGTAAAGGCATGGTGATCGGGGAATTGGATGGACTCAACCCGATGGTTTTCAGCTAAAAAACGATATAGCGGTTCAGGCTGTGCAATTCCGGTAACCAAAATTAATTGATCGAAAGGTTCCCAAACTGCTCCGAAAAGGCCTTTTAACTCCCCGTAAATAACCTCGCTGAAGAAAATGTTATCTGTATTTAGCGGAATTTTTTTTCTAAATAGCGTTTTGTCGTTTTCGGTAAGATCTTTCGGACATTTGGTGATCAGGGCAATGTCGGCCCGTTTCATTCCTGATCGCGGTTCACGCAGGTTTCCGGCCGGGAAAACAAAATCTTTAAAAACCGGACGATCATAAGTCATCAGCAGGATATTCAATCCGGCTTTTACAGCCCGGTGCTGAAAGGCGTCGTCTAACAAGATCAATGAATCTTTTTTGTGCTCGCGGATCCAATCCACTCCGATTTGGCGCTTTTCAGCCACCACAACCGGAATTTTGTGATGGAAATTGGTCCAATACATCATCGGTTCGTCTCCAATTTCACTTGCGGTACTGCCTGTATTTGCGATATGCAATCCCTGCGTTTTTCTTCCGTAACCACGGGAAAGGATCACGGGGTTTTTATTTGTGAATAAATTCGCAATGTAAGCTGTTAAGGGAGATTTACCTGTTCCGCCCACCGTAATATTCCCAATGCAGATAGAAGCTCCGGGAATAGGCTGTGATTTTTTTATTCCGGCATCAAACATCCAGTTTCGTATGCTTACGATCAATCCGTAGAGCCATGAAAAGGGCAGAAGAAGCAAACGGAATTTTTCCATCATGTAAAGATAACAGAAACTCCAGTTCGTAATTCGTAATTTGGCATTCGTCATTATTTTTACACCATGGCCCTCATATCCATTCTTACTCCATACCGCAATGCTGAAAAATACATTCGGGAAACTGCGTTGTCTGTTTTGGGACAAATACACACGGCTTGGGAATGGATTTTGGTGAACGATCACAGTAGAGAAAATGAGTTGGAAGAAATTGCAGATTTACTGCATGATCCACGCATCATTTTGCTTGAAAACAAAGGACGGGGAATTGTAGATGCACTTTGTACAGCGCTTTCGCAGGCCAAAGGTGAATATGTAACACGAATGGATGCAGATGATGTGATGCCGGATTTCAAACTGGAAACATTCCTGGAAAGTCTTATAAACGGAACACATCAAATTGTAACAGGAAAAGTGAAGTATTTCTCTGTTCATTCGATTTCAGAAGGTTATCGGGGATATGAAAAGTGGCTGAATGAACGGGTAGATCAACAGGATTTTTACGACCACATTTACCGCGAATGTTCACTAGCATCCGGAAACTGGATGATGTGGAAAGCTGATTTGGAAAAATGTGGCGGTTTTGAAGAATTGAATTATCCGGAAGATTACGATTTGCTGTTCCGCTGGTATGAAGCCGGATTTACGATCAAAGGTTTAGACATAGTAACGCATTTGTGGCGCGATCACGACCTGAGAACTTCCAAAACAAGTGTAGATTATCAGCAGAAAGCATTTTTTGATTTGAAGATCAATCATTTTATAGAACTGGATTGGGATCAAAATCAGCAATTGATCGTCAACGGAACAGGGCAGAAGGGACGTTTAACAGCAAAAGTGCTTTTGGAAAGAACCATTCCGTTTTGCTGGGTTTCCCATGAACCGGAGAAATTTCCAACTGGGATTTTTGGACATTCGTTGGTTGGATTGGATGAAATTCCTTCCACTGAAAAAGCACAAATTTTAAATACTACTTTGATTGATGAATTAGCACTAAAAAAAATCTATCAACCGTTTATTGCAGAAATCCGGTTTTGCAATTTGTGATCAGGGAATTCTCTTTCCTTTGAAATCGAACATCGGAATATCTCCAACAGGAGTAGGCATAGTTTGATGTATAATCATTGAATCACCGAAAATTTTCATTGACACATAATAAAAATTACCTGCATTTGTTTGGATAGATAAGGTGTCTATACTTGTTGCTACTGAATCAAAATCCTGTACACGCCGGAAATACATAGTGGTTGAATCTAATTGAGGTCCAAAATTCAGAAAAATATGTTCCATACTGATGGTTAGTGAATCGTCAAAATTACCAGAATGGAAAATGGCATGTCCCCGGTATTGACCTGAGATCTGATCTGCATAGCCACACAACTCACAATTTGAAGGAATGAACTCTCCAGTAGGAATTTCGTGTTTGAATTCTTTCTTGCAGCTAAAGAGAGTTAACAATAGAATACATGAAATTGATTGAAGGGATTTCATTTGATTTTTTTAAAAAAGTTTGGGGAGTTATTATATGGCCAGGTTTTACAGGACATACCATTCTCATCATATAAAGTGATACTTTCACCTTCAAAAATAAAAGTGATTTTGTGGTAATAGATGAAGGTACCAGTTTCGCTAGCATAAGAGTCTGGAATAAAATATGACTCTTTTGTGATTTCTTTCAGTTTGCCTTTTTTGATTTGTTTTCCATTCTCGTAAAGAAAAATATTATAGTTCTTTTTTATTCGGAATCCGTAATTGTTACCTGTAGTTGAAGGTGAATGAGTGATTATAGTCGAATATGGATAGTATTCACCAGTTGTGGATTCCTCCCAGTCATAGTCACCAACAATGGATTCTTTATAATCCTTTTCTTCGCCTTTTAGTTTTTCTTTCTCACAGGAAAAACAAGAAATGCAGATGATTAGAATAGAAAATAGAAAGGTCTGTTTCATTTTAGGCGATTTTAATTCAATAATACGAAATTTTATAAAAGGTTGTAAATATTGAGCTGAAAAGGAATAAAGCTTAATGATTGATTGTGGGATTGAAGATTAAACTCCTATCTTTAAATTCGTAATTCGTAATTCGTAATTTTTTCAATATGCAGGTCAAAGAGCTCGTTTCTTATTTAAATCACATTGCACCGTTTACTTACCAGGAATCGTATGATAATTCCGGTTTATTGGTCGGCGATCCGAACTCGGAAATAAAAGGCGTTTTGGTGGCATTGGACTGCATTGAAACAATCGTAGACGAAGCCATTCTGTATGGAGCAAATGTGATCGTGACACATCACCCGATTATTTTTAAAGGCTTACGACGAATTACGGGCTCAAACTATGTGGAACGAACAGTTTTGAAAGCCATCAAAAATGACATCAGTTTGATTGCCATTCATACGAACCTGGATAACGTACATTTTGGAGTAAATCACATTATTTCTGAAAAGCTGGGACTGACCAATCAGAAAATCTTAAATCCGAAAGCAGCAACGAACCACAAATTGGCGGTTTTTGTTCCGCAAACTCATGCAGATCCGTTACGTGAAGCCATGGCCAAAGCCGGAGCAGGAATGATCGGTTCTTATGATTCCTGCAGTTTTTCTGTGGAGGGTGAGGGAAGATTCCGACCGGATGCAGATGCAGTTCCATTTATCGGAAAAGCAGGTGAACTGGAAGTGGTAAAAGAGGTAAAGATCGAAGTCATTGTTTCTGAACACGCGCTCCATTCTGTTTTACAGGCCATGAAAGCAGCCCATCCTTACGAAGAAATTGCTTACGATGTAATCGGGTTGTCGAACACGAACGAGTACATTGGCAGCGGTATGATCGGCACGTTGGAAAATGAGATGGAAGTGATGGAATTCCTGAATTTTGTCAAAAAAACCTTCCAATGCGGAACTGTACGGTATACGCAGCCAACCAAATCGATGATTAAAACGGTTGCCGTTTGCGGTGGTGCTGGAAGTTTTCTATTAAAAGACGCCATTCGCGCAAAAGCGGATGTTTTTATTACAGGAGACTTTAAATACCACGAGTTTTTTGATGCGGAGAATCACCTGATGATTGCGGATATTGGTCATTTTGAGTCAGAACAATATACTTCTGAGTGGTTAGTAGCACAAATGAAGAAAAAATTTACTAATTTTGCGGTTCGTTTAACGAGTGTAAATACGAATCCGATAAATTATCTCTAAAGTATGGCTGCAAAAGCAAGTACAAAAGAAACAACAGTTGCTGAAAAGTTGGACGCATTGTATGCGTTGCAAAAGATTGATTCTCAAATCGATAAAATTAGAACCGTACGTGGTGAATTGCCTTTGGAGGTTCAGGATTTGGAGGACGAGATCGAAGGGTTAGAGACTAGAATCAAGAACCTGCAAGATGAAGCTAAAGAATTAGATACGGAAGTTGCTGATCGTAAGATGGCAATGAAAGATGCTGAGGCTGCAATTGTAAAGTTCAAGGATCAACAAAATAACGTACGAAACAATCGTGAGTTTGAATCGTTAGCGAAAGAGATCGAATACCAGGAGTTGGAGATCAAATTGCACGAAAAGCGTATGAAAGAAGCTAAAATCAAAATCACTGCTAAAAAGGAGGTATTGGATGAAGCTAAAGAACGTTTGGAGTTCCGTAAAGGAGATTTGAAAGTAAAACAGGATGAGTTAAACGAGATCGTTGGTGAAACTCAAAAAGAAGAGGATGCATTGATTACTCAGTCTGAAAAAGCAAAAGCATTGATCGATGTTCGCTTAATTGCTGCATACGATCGTTTGCGCACGAATGCGAAAAACGGATTAGCTGTTGTTGGTGTTGACCGTGATTCTTGCGGAGGATGTTTCAACAAGATCCCGCCTCAACGTCAATTGGATATCGATACACGCAGAAAAGTAATCGTTTGCGAACATTGCGG
>CAMLDR010000183.1 GCA_946478775.1 uncultured Flavobacteriales bacterium | reverse complement strand
AAAGCAGATTCATTGATCTTCCAGACTGAGCGTCAGTTGAAAGAATACGGAGATAAAATCCCGGCAGATAAAAAACAACCGATCGAAGATGCTTTGGCAGCATTGAAAACAGAGTTTGACGCTAAGAATATTGACAACCTTGAGGCGGCAATGGAACGTTTGAATACAGCTTTTCAGGCAGCTTCCCAGGAAATGTATAACGCAGCAAATGCCGGCGGTGCAGATCAGGGAGCTCAGGGAGCCAACGCTGGTGCAAACCAGGGAGGTGATGAGGTGACTGACGTAGACTTCGAAGAAGTAAACGAGAACGATAAGAAGTAATAAAACAAATAAATAAATTAACAGGAAAAGGGCTTTTGCATTGCAGAGGCCCTTTTTTGTTGTAGTAGGTACGCGAGGCATCGCGTGCCTACTACAATCGCTATTTCATATAAATCAAATTCCCCTTCTCAATTTTCAAAGGGGCATCAAAATTCGTTTCATACAATCCTCCGGTTCCGAGTCCTTGTGGCAAAACAGGATGGTAGTCAGCTGTAAACTGCGCTATCGCATTCAACCCGATATTGCTTTCCAGTGCCGAAGTGATCCACCAGGGAATTGCTCTTTCTTCGGCCAGGGCTATCCATTCTTTTGTGCCGCTGAATCCACCGTGTAAACTCGGTTTCAGGATAATGTACTGCGGTTTGATGGTCTCCAGTAAATCAATCTTTTTTTGCCTTTCGTTGATCCCTATCAATTCTTCATCCAGGGCAATCGCTAAAGGCGTAAGCTCACAAAGCTTCTGCATATCTTTCCAGGAACCGGCTTTGATCGGCTGCTCAATGCTGTGTAAATCCAGTTGAGCCAATTCTTCCAGTTTCCAGGTGGCATTGTCCATCGTAAATGCACCGTTGGCATCTACGCGAAGAACAATTTTGGAAGCATCGTATCGCGAGCGGATTCCTTCCAGTAATTTCAATTCCTGACTGAAATCAATGGCACCGATCTTTAGTTTGATACAGGTAAATCCGGCTGCGAGTTTTTCCTCGATCTGATCCTGCATATAGAAAGGATCTCCCATCCAGATCAACCCGTTTATCGGAATTTCGAAGCCAGAAGGTTTTTTTGCCGACTCAAAATAGATGCGTTTTCCGCCGTTCAATAAATCAAACCAGGCACTTTCCAAACCAAACAAAATGGAAGGATAATCGTTCAATAATGCGTGGTTTGTAGCAAATAAGAATGGATTTTGACAAACTTCTTTCAGTTTTTGCTCATATTGATCATCCGAACTATAATCAGGAGACAGCCCCGGGATAACCGAACATTCTCCGATTCCGGTAATTCCTCCCGGGTTTGTTAATTGAAGCTTCCAGCCCTTCTTTTGGGTCAGTACTCCGCGGCTTGTACCACTCGGACGCTTAAAGTCCAGGGTAAATGCCTCAAAAGATGCTTTGGCTTGTTTTAGAGAATCCATTGATTGATCGAAACGCTGATGACGTAAAGTACGCTGATGAAAAATGTCCCGAGAGCCACTTTCTTTAATTGAGAATCCAATTCCTTCGGAACCGTATTTTTTGAAACGAAAATCAGGTGTTTAACAAACAGGATTCCCGGAAGAAGGGAAATAAATCCGATCCAGTTTTTGGTTAAGGCGAGGAAAATACACCAGCTTAAGAATGCGCTGATAATTAAAAAGAAATGGTATTTTTTTGCGTTGGAAGGTCCCAGTTTTACAACCAATGTGCGTTTTCCCACTTTTTCATCATTCTCGCGGTCCCGCATATTGTTCAGGTTCAAAACCGAAGTGCTCAGAAAACCAATAGTGATTGCGGGAAATACCAGGATCCAGTATAAAGTATCTGAAAATAAGGGGTAAACCCCAATTACACTGACCAAACCGAAAAACACAAATACAAACAGGTCGCCCAGGCCATTATAACCGTAAGCCTTTTTTCCGATGGTGTAGGTAATGGCAGCAAAGACGGCAGCAATTGCCAGGCCGGTATAAATATAAACGCTTGTGGCAGAAAGATTTTTGGTGCCAAAATAAATAAGCAGACCGGCACTGATGAATGATAATAAAGAAGTAAAAACAACTGCATTTTTCATGGCGTTTTTCGAGATCGATCCGGATTGAACCGCGCGCATCGGACCAACTCTTTCTGAATTGTCAGCACCTTTTAACGAATCGCCCAGGTCGTTTGCCAGGTTGGACAAGATTTGGAACAAAAGCGTTGTAGAAAGAGCTAAAGAGAAAATAACCGGGTTCCAATAACCTTGAAAAACGGCAGCGAAAGAACCAACGAGTATTCCTGAAATAGATAAGGGAAGTGTTCTTAATCGAAGTGCACCGATCCAGTCTGATGAATTTGCCATGTTCAAATTTCGTCATTTTATCTGTTCCTTGTTCTAATTGGCACTGAAACTTTCCGTTTCATCAAAAAATGGTTAATTTGGTTAGACTAAATTAAATGTATGAAAAAACTTGTTGGAATAATCATGCTTTCGGCAGTTTCATTTGGAACCTATTCACAGGAAGCAGCAGAAGATTCGGGAGAGAAAAACTTCGTTCTTAAATTTTGTCCGACTCAATTGGTTGCGGGAGAATTTAATTTCAGCTACGAACAGCGCATTGCAAGGATTATCAGCTTGGAACTGGAAGTCGGACCAACGATCTCTCAATTTGGTTTGAATTTTGGAAATCAGCGTTTGTGGCGCAGCGATATCTGGGAGTTTGACCCTGTTAATATTGATGCGGAAGCCGCTATTGGTTTTCACGTATCTCTGGCTCCAAGATTTTATCCGACATCCGATGATAACCAGTTGAAAGGATTGTATTTGTCACCGGTCTTCAAATACAGAGTCTATAATTACACCATTGAAGATGTATCGGGTAATTTAGATGACGCACGTTCAAGTCTCAGCCAGGCCATGTTCCGCTTTAATATGGGATTCCAGTTCTGGCCCGGAGATGGTAACTTCAGTATTGATATGTATTTTGGAGTTGGATTAAGTACCTTCACTATCAAGGACCAGTACCTGGACAATTATGTAGACAGTAACGGATATGTACAAAGTCAATGGGCTTCAAATACAGATACCGGAATTCGCCTGAATGCAGCAACAGGTCTAAAATTCGGGTTTGGAATGTGATTAAAGCCATTTGAGAAATAAAATACAGCCTTTCTGAGAAATCGGGAAGGCTTTTTTATAATTTAAAATGGAGAATGTGAAAAATTGAAAAGGGTTTCCATTAAGCCACTTTTAAATTCTCAATTATAAATTTTCAATTAATATATGCGTGCATAATTATTTGTATATTTGAAAGTAATCAATTGAAAATGGAGAAATTAGCCTTAAGCAATTTATTGAATATTGAGCATCCGATTATCATGGCGCCGATGTTTCTGGTTTCCAACGAAGAAATGATCATTTCCGGGACAGAAAACGGAATTGCAGCTGCTATTCCGGCTTTGAATTACCGCTCTACAGATCTTTTAAGAGAAGGGTTGAAGCGAATGAAGGCAAAAGCAAAAGGACCGATCGGAATCAATCTGATTGTGAATGCTTCCAATATTTACATGGACGAACAATTAAAGATTTGCGTAGAAGAAGGAGTTGATTTCTTTATCACTTCTTTGGGTTCTCCGAAAAAAGTTATTGATGCTGCTCACGGAAAAAAGATCAAAGTTTTTTGTGATGTCACAGATGTTGGTTATGCGCAAAAAGTAGCCGGTTTAGGTGCAGATGCAGTAATTGCGGTGAATAACAGGGCAGGAGGTCATGCCGGACAACTGGATGCTGCGACTCTCATAAAAAGTATCAAAGAAGCTGTTTCAATTCCAGTAATCTCTGCCGGAGGCGTTGGTACGAAGAAGGAAATGGATGCACTGATTGCCGCCGGAGCGGATGGGTTTTCAATCGGTTCTATATTTATTGCATCTGATGAAGCGGGTGTTTCCAAAGAATACAAACAGGCTTGTGTAGATTATGGGGAAAAGGATATCGTGATGACTTCCAAGTTGTCAGGAACTCCTTGTACTGTTATTAATACGCCATACGTAAAAGAGATCGGGACGGAACAATCCTGGCTGGAACGCTTTTTAAATCGGAATAAACGCCTGAAAAAATGGGTGAAAGCATTGACTTTCTACCGTGGTATGAAATCTTTGGAAAAAGCGGCATTTAGTGCAACCTACAAAACCGTTTGGTGCGCCGGGCCCAGTATTGAGCACGTTAAATCAATCCGGTCAGTGAAAGAGATCATCAAAAGCCTTACACATGAGTAATCCGAATCTGAAGAAATACAGCATGATGCTTCGGTTAATGGGCATTTTCAGGATTCCCATGATCGGATACGTTCGTCCGAGATTGATAGAACTCAATGAGGAGAATGTGGTGGTGAAGATAAAGTTGAGAAGACGTACTAAAAATCATCTGAAAAGTATGTATTTCGGGGTTTTAGCCGTTGGAGCTGACGTTACTGCAGGGCTGCACGCCTTTTATTTTTGCGACGAACTCAATGTGCGACCTTCCTTTGCTTTTAAGGGAATGAAGTCGGAATTCGTAAAGCGCGCAGAAACAGACGTCATTTTTACCTGTAATGAAGGAGCTGTTGTGCGTGAACAGGTTTTAAAAGCAATACAAACAAACGAAAGGCAGAATCACTGGGTTAAAGTAACTGCAAAAGATCTGAACGGAGATGTTGTAGCGCTTTTCGAGATGGAAATCTCAGTGAAAATCAAGTGAATCGACAATTGAAAATTTAAAATTGAAAAGAATGAATGAGTATTTCATCTTTTCAATTCTCCATTCTACATTTTCAATTTGCAAATAAGTCTATCTTTGCCGAAAAAAAGAATGAATCGTATTACCTCCGAAGCCTGTAAGCAGCTGATTCAAAATAACGAGGCAGAACTGATCGATATCCGTGAACCATGGGAAGTAGAAATTTGTTCCATTGGCGGAACCAGGATTCCGATGCATCAGGTTCCTGAAGTTGCTGAATCGATGGATAAATCGAAACAGTATATCATCGTTTGCAAAACCGGAAGAAGAGCCGAATCTGTAGCTAACTTGCTGGAATGCGGTCACGGTTTTCAGCATATTGCGATTTTAGAAGGAGGAATAACCAATTGGTTTGAAACGTTCGAGCCTAATTACGAAATGTATTAATTGCAGCTATGTTAGAGTTTTTTCACCAGTTATTTGACCTGGAACATTTTGGAGATTTCGTTAAAACCTACGAAAACTACATTTACATTATTCTTTTCCTGGTCATTTTTGTGGAAACAGGATTGGTAGTGATGCCTTTCTTGCCCGGAGATTCGCTTTTATTCACAGCCGGATTGTTTGCTGCTTCCGGAGAATTGAATATCGCGCTGTTATTGGGCTTGCTGTTTTTTGCAGCAGTTCTTGGAGATAATGTCAATTACTGGATCGGAAGGAATATCGGATTAAACGTATTCAACTGGAAAATAAAAGGAAGGCAATTGGTAAAACCGGTTTACCTGGAAAAAACAGAGGCCTTCTTTGAAAAAAACGGAGTGAAAGCGATCATCATGGCGCGTTTTGTTCCGTTTGTACGTACGTTTACTCCTTTTGCTGCCGGGATCGGGAAAATGAACTACCGCAAATTCTTCTTATTTGATGTGATCGGAGGTTTTCTGTGGATCTTCGGATTGACATTGGCCGGTTATTTTCTCGGAAGCATCGAGTGGATCAAACACAACATTGAAAAAGTGTGTCTGGGGATTATTTTTATTTCCCTTTTACCGATGATCATTGGCTTTATCCGTTCCAAAATGGGCAAGAAAGATGTCTGAATTCGGATTGGTCGGTAAAACCCTGGGGCACTCATTTTCCAAGCAGTACTTTGATGAGAAATTCCAAAAAGAAGGGATGGATCATACTTTTAAAAACTTTGAATTGTCCGAAATAGGCGAGATTCAGGAAGTTTTTAGTATTGCTGACCTAAAAGGTTTTTCCGTTACGATTCCATACAAAGAACAGGTTATTCCGTTCCTGGACTCACTCAGTGAGGAAGCGAAAGCAATTGGAGCAGTGAACTGTGTCCATCTTTCAACAGACGGTCAAAAAATCGGTTACAACACGGACGCGTTTGGTTTTCACCAGATGATCAAGCCCTTTCTTACGAATGAACACGAGCGCGCATTAATCCTTGGAACCGGTGGAGCTTCAAAAGCGGTTGCTTATGTTTTGAAGAACATTGGTTTGGATGTTTTGTGGATTTCCCGAAATCCGAAGAAAGAAAAGGAATTTCCCTACGAAGCGATCAATGAACACATACTTCGCGCTTGTAAGATTGTTGTGAATTGCACTCCTGTGGGAACTTTTCCGAATGTGGATGAGTGTATTCCTTTCCCGTTTGAATTCCTGACAGACAAACATTTGTGCGTTGATCTGATCTATAATCCGGAGGAAACACGGTTTTTGAAGGAATCCCGGTTGAAGGGAGCGACTACCTTAAATGGACTTTCTATGCTGAAAGAACAGGCAAACAAGGCCTGGGAAATTTGGAATAGCTGATTATCCTAAGTAAAATCCAGGTAACGAGTTCGAGAAATCGCGAACTCACGAATTCTGAAATTCTCGAATGGCAAATTCAGGATGATAACTTTGTTTTCCCACTTAAATTACTTTTCTTCTTATTTTTGCAGTATGCAATCGGTAAAACAATTGATCAAAGAAGGGGAACACCAGCAGCAGGATTTCAAGTTCCGGATTGATGACTCTAAGAAGATTGCAAGAACACTCGTTGCTTTTGCAAATACAGACGGAGGAAGACTCCTGATTGGTGTGAAAGACAACGGGAAAATCACCGGAGTTGACCCTACTGAAGAAATCCACATGATTGAGGCTGCAGTGGATATGTATTCCAAACCCAAGCTGGAATTTCAGTCGCGGGTGTGGCAGGAAGATATGAAACTGGTTTTGGAAATTTCGATTGAAAAAACAGCAAACAAACCGGTACTTGCACCAGACGAAGAAGGAAAATGGAAAGCCTATGTCAGAAGAAAAGACCATACTTTACTAGCCAACAAAATCCTGTTGAATGTTTGGAAGCATGAACATTTTGATCAAAAGAAACCTGAAAAAATAGGAGAGGAAGAAACCCGGTTATTGACAATCATCGCCACTAATCCAGGAATTACCTTGAGTAAGATTTACCGGAGCTCGAACCTGGAAAAATCACAAATTGACCGCTTGATGGTATTATTTATTTGCTGGGACCTGGTTTCTATGGAAATGAATGAGAACGGCACATTTTATCAAGTTAAGGAGAATTAATCCAGTGCTATTTTTTTGATAATCAGTCCGTTTTTTAGGAATTTCAAAATAAAGTCATATATTCGCGCCAAATTTGAGGATGAATAAAGCTTTTTACATTTCAAGTTTGGTTCTTAGCGTACTATTCGGGTTTATAATCATTTACTACATTGATATGGTTAGTTACGCGAGGTACCCGGATTCATTTTGGAATGCTCCGGATTTTTACGGTCAGGATGAAGGGGCCTTGAAAACAGTAGAAGCCGGTTGGATTAGTCTCTTATTCTTCTCTTTTTTTATTGCGACATTTTTACTCGGATTAATTCAAATTAAACGAGTTACAAATAAGGTTTTGTCAATTATTGGCTTGTCTTTATCGGCATTGTTTTTGCTGTGGGATTTAGCGATGTTAAGCTCTCCGTCGGGCTTAAGTTTTGATGAAGTAGGTGTGGGTTTCCTCTTTTTTCTACCCGTGATTGTGTCTTTTTCAATTGTTGGAATTGTTCAATCAAGCAGGTATAAAAGACAGGGGGTCCTATACAAACAAAAATTGGAATCAGATTTACTGGATTCCTAAAAAAATATAATTTTAAACGAAGCATTTAATGTATTGCTATATTAGATGCAGAAAAACACAGACAAATGGGTAGACCTCCAACAAAACCAGCAAGATTGCGAGACGGTTTTTACATTGAAGTAAGAAATTCAGGATCACAGGGTATACGAATTAGAAGAGATACTAGAGAGCAGATGCTCCTTGCAGCTGAGGATTATTCGCGTACGAAAGACGTAGTGATTCTAGGTGAAATGAAAGATGATAAATGGATTGATTAATTTCACTCCTCGCAGAATGTGATAAAGAGGTTTTTCGGAATGAAAAACCTCTTTTTTTGTGCCTTATTTTTGAATAGTAGTGATCATTTTGCT
>CAMLDR010000182.1 GCA_946478775.1 uncultured Flavobacteriales bacterium | reverse complement strand
TCCGAATTTTTACAAAGTGCAGAGCCCAAGTTGAGACGTCTCAAAGATTTTCTCGCATTGAACGCCGGTATAAAAGTAGAAATTCAAGGCCATGTACATTCCAATGGTGAGAATACTTTTGAAGCACAAAAACTTTCCGAAGCACGCGCAAAACGCGTATACCTTTATCTCGTAGAGAACGGCATTGACAAAACCCGATTAACTGCCGTTGGGTATGGAAATACAATGCCCATCTTCCCAAATGCTAAATTCGCTTCCGAAGAGCAAAGTAACCGAAGAGTGGAGATTAAAGTACTTTGAATTAAGTTAGAATTGAAAAGTTAAAAGTCAAAAAATTGCGAATTGCGAATTGCGAATTGCGAATTGCGAATTTTTAATAATCTATTTTCACTTTTAACTTCTCACTCTTGACTTTTGACTTTATTTCAATTGTCTCAAAATCGCTTCGTCCACCAGTTCCGGAATGGTAACCTTCAATTTCGGTTCCGCTTCCATAGCGCGTTTAATAGCAAAGATAGCCCCTTCGTTTCGTGCCCAGTTTCTTCGTGCTATTCCATTATTCACATCCCAGTGAAGCATTGACTTTAATTTTCTTTCAGCGTCCGGAGATCCATCCAATAACATTCCAAAACCTCCGTTAATCACTTCTCCCCAGCCTACGCCACCACCGTTGTGGATAGAAACCCAGGTTGCTCCGCGGAAAGAATCACCAATAACATTTTGAATAGCCATATCAGCTGTGAAACGCGAACCATCGTAAATATTAGAAGTTTCCCGGTAAGGTGAATCCGTTCCCGAAACATCGTGATGATCTCTTCCAAGTACCACCGGACCAATAATTCCTTTGGCAATAGCTTCGTTAAAAGCTGCCGCGATTTTCATTCTTCCTTCAGCATCCGCATAAAGGATTCTTGCCTGTGAACCTACTACCAGTTTATTCTCCTGCGCACCTTTGATCCACTGAATATTGTCAGCCATTTGCTGTTGGATTTCTTCCGGGCTGTTTTGTTTCATTTCTTCCAGCACAGCACAAGCAATTGCATCTGTTTTTTCCAAATCTTCCGGTAAGCCTGAAGCGCAAACCCAACGGAAGGGGCCAAAACCATAATCAAAACACATAGGTCCCATGATATCCTGAACATAGGACGGATACTTGAAATCAATTCCGTTCTGAGCCATTACATCTGCACCTGCGCGTGAAGCTTCCAGTAAAAAGGCATTCCCATAATCAAAGAAATAAGTTCCTTTAGCTGTATGTGCATTGATTGCAGCAGCATGTTTTACAAGCGTTTCCTGAACTTTCTGTCGGAACAACTCAGGGTTTTCCGACATTAACCGGTTAGACTCTTCAAATGTGATTCCTGCCGGATAATATCCACCTGCCCAGGGGTTGTGAAGGGATGTCTGATCTGACCCTAAATCAATATGCAGATTCTCCCGGTCAAATTTCTCCCAAACATCCACAATATTGCCTAAATATGCAATGGATACCACTTCCTTATTTTCCTGCGCCTGACGCACTCTATTAACCAAAGTGTCCAAATCCTCAAAGACTTCATGAACCCAACCTTGCTCTAAGCGAATACGTGTTATTTTAGGGTTCACTTCTGCACATACCGTAATACAGCCTGCAATGGTCCCGGCTTTTGGCTGAGCACCACTCATTCCTCCCAATCCGGAAGTAACAAACAGATTTCCGCTTGGTTCCTTTTTGATCTTTCTAAATCCATTCAAAACGGTAATGGTGGTTCCATGAACAATTCCCTGCGGCCCGATGTACATGTAAGAACCGGCGGTCATTTGTCCATATTGAGTTACTCCCAAGGCATTGAACTTTTCCCAGTCATCCGGTTTCGAATAATTGGGGATCATCATTCCATTGGTTACAACAACCCTCGGGGCGTCCTTATGAGAAGGAAAGAGCCCAAGCGGATGCCCTGAATACATCACTAAGGTTTGATCATCCTCCATTTCAGAAAGGTATTTCATTGTTAACCGGTACTGGATCCAATTCTGAAAAACAGCCCCGTTCCCTCCATAGGTAATCAATTCATGCGGATGCTGCGCAACAGCATAATCGAGGTTGTTCTGGATCATCAGCATGATTGCTTTTGCCTGCAATGATTTCCCGGGGTAGTCATTAATCGGACGAGCGTACATCTTGTAGTCGGGTCTGAAGCGATACATATAAATTCGTCCGTGTTTTTCCAACTCATCAGAAAATTCCTGGGCAAGTTCCGCATGCTTGTCTTTAGGAAAATAGCGCAATGCATTCTTTAATGCCAGTATTTTTTCGTCCGGTGAAAGAATCTCCTTACGTTTTGGTGCATGATTGATAGCTGTTTCATATTCTTTCTTTGAGGGAAGAATAGCGGGAATTCCTGTCGTTATATCTTGTTGAAATTCGTTCAGATTCATAAAGTATCACTTATGCTGCGAAATTAATAAGAAAAAGCATAGCTTTTGAAGACCAAATTATAACAAACGTCAGAGCGAAAATAATTTGGGTGAAGCGTAGCTTTTGATAACTGAATCTGTCGCCACGGATTAGTGCGGTTCAACAGAGGGGGAATTTATTCTAAGAAAACACTCTTCTGAAGAACAAAGTATGAAGAGGTCTTAATTGGTTTTACCTAAAACAATAATGGGCTGTCGGTTAATCGAACAGCCCATTATCATACGGATCAATTGTTTATTTTATTTAATGAGGTTTATGAGCCCGTTCCAGGTATATTTCTTATCGGAAATCATTTCCCTTGTGCGGATCACCCATGTGTAAGTTCCCTGCGGTACCGGCTGACCATTATAAGTTCCGTCCCACGCAGCATTTACATCATGTGATTCCCAAATAAGTTCACCCCATCTGTTGTAAATCTGAAGATCGAAGTCAAATTCATCAACTCCTTCAATGTGAATTCTCCATGTTTGGTTGAACTCATCACCATCAGGTGTGAATGTATTCGGAGCGTAAATAATTACTTCCGGTAGAATGACAACTTCTTTCGTGACCGTATCCGTACAGCCCAGGTATGATTTAGCAACTAATGTCACATAATAGGTACCCGTCTGACCATCGGGATATAGAACCGATTGGTCATCATTTGTAGATGAGTTCGGTGATGCTCCCGGGAAACTCCATTCGTACGAATCTGCATAAAGAGAATATTCCGTAAACAATACCTGTGTATTAAACATGGTAATCGGGTCCGGGCTCCATTTAAAGTCTGCAACAGGAGTCTGCATCACTAACAAGGTATCAGTGAATGTTGTAGAATCTATACATCCGTCCTGAGAAGTAACAATTAACTGCACATTATATGTTCCATTCATAGTGGAAGAAGTAACCAGAGAATCTACATCCATAAATTCATCTCCGTTACTGATTATCCAAATAGAACTCATTGTATTTATTGAATCCGGATTATACAGCGTAAATACAGCAGGCTCACATTGAACAGGCTCGTCAATTAAAATCTGAGGAACAGGAACAGGAAGTGCATTGATGATTCCTGATAATGTTATCGGTGTTGTTTCACACCCATCATTAATTGTTACACTATAAGTTGTTGTTGTTAATGGCGCGGCATTTAACTGACTTTCAGTACCTGTGTCTGTCTGACCTGTTGACCAGGTAAATGTATATGGCGCACCGATACCACCTGAAGCAGAAATCATTAAGGAATCTTCATATCCCGGGCAAGTAAATACATCCGGAGACATCATCGCAGAAAGCGGAGGACGAACCGTTACATAAATAGAATCTCTGTTTGACCAGCATCCCAGGTTACTTTCAGCCTGAACCGGATAATATCCGTTGGACAAAGGGCTTACCTGAGTTGCTGAAACTAAAGCCGGATTGTGATCCCAATGGTAAGAATAAGTTGATCCTCCGGTAGCAGAAGCCCACATAGAAGCCGTACCATTCTCACAAATTAAAGTATCATTTGAAACCGTCAAGACTATTGCAGGAGGATTTGTCAAAGTTGTAGTTGTACATTTCTGACATCCAAGAGTATTTCTGGCACAAACGGTATACGTTCCTGCTCCAAATCCTGTCATTGTATTTAATGGTCCCCAAGTAGTTCCGTTATTAAAACTATACTCACTTGCTCCGGCACTTGTTATGGTAATTGAACCATCCATCGACCCATTACAAACTGGGTGTGTAGGTGTTGCAGCAATTTGTAATTCTGAAACAGTAACTACCACCGTATCTCTCATAATACCACAGATCGAACTTGTTTCTCTCAAAACGAATTTATAAACTCCCGGTTGGTTTACAGTAACACTTGGAGTCATTGAACTAAAGTTCGGAGAGAAAGAAGCTGTTGCGGCCGGTGTCATACCTGTTGGTACGATTGCCTGCCAGTTAGCCGTATTTGAAGGGCTTCCAACACTTCCTGTTAATTGAATGATCTGTCCAAGGCAAACCGTTTGATTTGGTCCGGCATTTGGTGCAGGAGGATTCACTACAGTAATGGTGAAAGTTGCAGTATCCTGAATTAATGGATTACTACCTATATCTACAACTGCTACTGAATATGTTGTAGTTACCGTTGGATTCACACTTACGTTACTTCCTCCCGATGGATTAGAAACCCCGTTTGTAACTAACCATGTAAATGATGGGTTAGTGTAACCTGGAGTTGCAATCGTTACAGATGCAGAGTTGCCCAAACAAATGGTTTGATCCGCTGCAGATACTCCACAAACAACATTAGCAGTCCCAAAGAAGTCCAAATCAACATTTTGATTGGTGAAACTATAATTCGATAAACAAAGAATGAATGACTGACCTGCCGTTACATTAAGTGGCGGCTGATAACTCGTATTAGAAGCATTCGGAGGATAATTTCCAGGACTCGACATTCCGGTATTACCGTTACACATCCCGTTCCAGTTACAAGCAACAGGAGGTAAAGTATTTCCATTGATTCCGGCGCAACCGTCAGTAGTACTGGTAGGACTATCTGCCCACATGATCCAATCGAAACAACCACTTCCTGAAGGAGTTCCATTCGGGTTTAATCCGATTAATGACCATTCCAATGTTCCGGATGTAACCACATTTATGGTAATAAATGTTGAGACTGTTTCTCCCGACAGCAAACACCCGCTGTTTCCATTTTGTGGATTTGTACTTGGGTTTGAAACCGTGCCTGAACCAAAGTCAGGCGTATTATATGGCGGATTTTGACCTACAATTGGAAATTGCGGAGTCGAGCATCCTGAAACCGCCAGGTTACAGTTAACAGGTAATTGTTGAGCCCAAACTCCAAATGAACCAAACAATAATAAAGTATATAAAAGTGCTTTCATCGGAATTAGTTTTCAGGACAATTAGTAAATGGATATGGATTAATCGGATCTACTCCTTGTAAACCTATTTGAAGACAGCTGTAAGATGAGGAATAAGTTCCCATCCAGGATGCGAATTCAGTCGCTGTGAACGAAGAAATGTCTTTTGTAATTAAAAATAATCTGTGAGTTGGAATATCAACTCGAACTACGCTTACATAAGGTATGGTACGCAATTGATTTTCCAATGTTGTTAATTCGCTTTGATTGCTAACATCCACCATGCATTGTGCAAAAAAAGCAGGCGTATTAGTTTGAGATGCAGGCGTTTGAGCTGTTGCCCAAAAGGTTCCCATTGCAAAAAATAAACCAAGTATTAAATTCTTCATAATTAGTGCTTTGATTTCTAAACGATCTAAAAACAATTTGGTTGCTTTCTATTCATAAAAACATACCACTTTTAAACATTTTGTTAAAAATTAATTCATCATAAGGGAATCAAGCAGTTTTTTCACTTTATGAACTTATTTTAAAGTTTCAGTTGAATTCCCGGGATAAGTTAGTAATCTTTTATCAAAATCTTTAAACGATTATTCAAAACCCAACTATTATCGAACAAAAAAAGGGAAGCCTAAGCTCCCCTTTTCTTTTCAAATTATTCCTCCTTATAAAAACCGGAAATTCTTACCCGGATAATAAGCAGTTTCTCCTAATTCTTCTTCTATTCTCAACAATTGATTGTATTTAGCCATTCGATCACTTCGGGATGCTGAACCTGTTTTGATTTGTCCGCAATTCAAAGCAACTGCCAAATCTGCAATCGTGTTATCTTCTGTTTCACCACTTCTGTGAGACATTACGGATGTATAACTGTTTCTGGTTGCCATTTGCACAGCCTCAATGGTTTCGCTCAAAGAACCGATCTGGTTTACTTTAACCAAAATTGAATTTGCAATTCCCTGTTCAATTCCCTGGGATAAACGTTTGGTGTTCGTAACAAATAAATCATCTCCAACCAATTGAACTTTAGCACCCAATCTGTCTGTGGCTTCTTTCCATCCTGCCCAATCATCTTCAGCCAATCCGTCCTCAATAGAAACAATTGGGTATTTCTTGCACCAGTCGGCCCAGTAATCAACCATTTGAGAAGATGTCATGGAATCTCCGGTGGATTCAAACAAATACAATCCTTTTTCAGCATTGTAAAATTCCGAAGATGCGGCATCCAACGCAATGTGTACATCGTGCCCGGGTTTGAATCCGGCTTTTTCAATTGCTTGTAACACAACCTGAATGGCTTCTTCATTGGAACCCAAATTCGGTGCAAAACCTCCTTCGTCCCCAACATTCGTAGACATTCCTTTATCTTTCAAAACGGATTTCAAATGGTGAAAAATCTCTGTTCCCCAGCGCAATCCTTCAGAGAAAGAAGACGCTCCGAAAGGCATCACCATAAATTCCTGAACATCGATCAAATTATCTGCATGGGAACCACCATTCAGGATATTCATCATTGGAACAGGCATCGTTGTTGCTCCAACTCCCCCCACATATTTGAACAAACTTAGTCCTGCTTCCTGAGCTGCTGCTTTAGCAACTGCCAAAGATGTTCCCAGGATTGCATTTGCTCCTAACTTGGATTTGTTCGGAGTTCCATCCAATTCCTGTAAAACCCGGTCAATCAATTTCTGATCGAAAATATCCATTCCAATAAGTTCTTCAGCGATTATTGAATTTACATTCTCAACTGCTTTTAAAACTCCTTTTCCGAGATAGACAGATTTATCGCCATCGCGCAATTCAACGGCTTCATGCACCCCCGTTGAAGCTCCTGAAGGAACAGCAGCTCTTCCTACAGCACCGTTAGTTGTATAAACATCCACCTCTACAGTTGGATTACCTCTTGAATCTAAAACCTGCCTTCCGACAATGCGTGCGATATAACTCATGTTTTTATTTGAAAATTAGTTGCTCTTTGTTTTGTTTGGTCCACACTAACGTTTGTCCCCTTCGAAGCCCTGCTTCTCTTGTTTCATGTTAGAAATAAACTGATCGAATAAGTAACGGGAATCGTGCGGTCCGGCAGACGCTTCCGGATGGTATTGCACGGAGAAGACAGGTTTATCTGTCAGCATAATTCCTGCAATTGTATGATCGTTCAGGTGCTCGTGAGTCACTTTTATTCGTGGATTGGATTCAACACTGTCTTTTGCGATTACGAATCCGTGGTTTTGAGAAGTGATCTCTCCTTTTCCGGTCATTAAGTTCATCACCGGATGATTGATTCCTCTGTGTCCATTGAACATCTTTTCGGTCTTCAGTCCCTGGCTCAATCCTAAGATCTGGTGTCCCAGGCAGATTCCGAATATCGGAGTTCCTATTTCAACCAATTCTTTTACCAAAGCGATTTCGTTTGGCATAGCGGAAGGATCTCCGGGACCATTCGACAACAGGTATCCATCCGGATTGAATGCATTCATTTCTTCGATAGTAGTACCCATCGGAAATACTCTTACATAACAACCTCTGTCGGCCAAACAGCGAATAATATTCTTTTTCACACCAAAGTCAAGTAAGGCCACTCGTAAAGAACTGTTTGGATCTCCCATTTCATAAGCAGTCTTTGTTGCTACTTTTGAAGACAATTCCAAACCATCCATTGACGGCACTTCTTTCACTTGATTCTGAAGTACTTTTTCGTCCAGGATTTCAGATGAGATGATCGCATTCATCGCACCTTTGTGCCGGATATGACGAACCAGTGAACGCGTATCGATATCTGTAATACCCACTTTATCGTTATCGACCAGGTAATCCTGTAAATTAGACACTCCCGATGTTCTGGAAAAAGTATTTGCAAATTTTTTGGTTACCAATCCGGCAATTTTCACCGTTTCGGATTCGACTTCACCCGGAGTTACTCCATAATTACCAA
>CAMLDR010000181.1 GCA_946478775.1 uncultured Flavobacteriales bacterium | reverse complement strand
GAAGACAGTATCGAAGGTATTTACGAGACTTTGAAATCTTGCGCTCAGATTTCACAATCGGCTGGTGGTATTGGTTTAGCTCTTCACGATATTCGTGCAACAGGGTCATACATCAAAGGAACAAACGGTACATCCAACGGAATCGTTCCTATGCTGCGTGTATTCAACGATACAGCTCGTTATGTAGATCAGGGTGGAGGAAAACGCAAGGGATCTTTCGCTATGTATATCGAGCCTTGGCATGCAGATGTATTCGATTTCTTAGACTTGAAAAAGAATACCGGAAAAGAAGAAATGCGTGCACGCGATTTGTTCTACGCATTGTGGATTCCGGATTTGTTCATGAAACGCGTAGAAGAGAACGGAGACTGGACGCTGATGTGTCCGCACGAGTGTCCGGGACTTTCTGATACATTCGGACCTGAATTCGAAGCATTGTATACACAATACGAAGCGGAAGGAAAAGGTCGTAAGACAATCAAAGCACAAGATTTGTGGTTCAAAGTATTGGAGTCTCAAATTGAGACGGGTACTCCATATATGTTGTACAAAGATGCTGCAAACGCGAAATCAAATCAGCAAAACTTAGGAGTAATCAAATCTTCTAACTTGTGTACTGAGATTATCGAATATACAGCACCGGATGAGATCGCGGTTTGTAACCTGGCATCTTTGGCTTTGCCGAAATACGTTACAGAAGACGGTAAATTCGATCACAATAAATTGTTCGAAGTAACTTACCAGGCAACGGTAAACTTAAACCGCATTATCGACGGAAACTTCTACCCGGTAGAAGAAGCACGCAAATCAAATATGCGTCACCGCCCGATCGGATTAGGAGTTCAGGGATTGGCAGATGCATTTATCCTGATGCGTTACCCATTTGAATCAGAAGAAGCAAGAGCATTGAACCGTGAGATCTTTGAAACGATCTATTACGCAGCAATGACAGCGTCTAAAGATTTGGCAATCGCAGAAGGACCATACGAAACATACGCGGGTTCGCCGGTTTCAAAAGGAGTTTTCCAATTCGATATGTGGGGTGTTACTCCAACAAACCGTTGGGAATGGGATTTATTGAAAGAAGAAGTGATCAAGTACGGTGTGCGTAACTCTTTGTTAGTCGCTCCAATGCCAACAGCTTCAACAGCTCAAATCTTAGGAAACAACGAATGTTTTGAACCATACACATCCAACATTTACACACGCCGTGTATTGTCAGGTGAATTCATCATCGTAAACAAGCACTTGTTGAAGGATTTGGTGAAAGAAGGTTTATGGACGAAAGATATGCGCCAGAAATTGATGGCAGCAAACGGATCCGTTCAAAACATCAACGAGATTCCTCAGTACATCAAAGATTTGTACAAAACAGCCTGGGAAATTTCTCAAAAAGCAATTATTGAGCAGGCTGCTGATCGCGGAGCATACATTTGTCAGTCTCAGTCATTGAACATTTTCATGGAGAATGCAAACTTTGGTAAGCTGACATCTATGCACTTCTACGGATGGAAAAAAGGATTGAAAACCGGAATGTATTACCTGAGAACGAAAGCTGCAACTGATGCAATTAAGTTCACAGTAGATAAAGCAGTAACGGAAGAGCCTGCAGCAATATCCGCAGCGGAATTGGAAGAACAACAAGCAGCAATTGCATGTTCTTTGGATAATCCGGACAACTGTGAAATGTGTTCAGGATAGAATTAAATTCTATCCCAATTTCGAAAGAAATTGATTGCTTTGAAAAAGCAAAGAGCTAATTCACCGCAGGTAAATGTGTTCAGGATAGAAAAGAATCAAAAAAAACAGAAAATCCAGGTGGGGACGCGAGGCATCGCGTCCCCACAGGTTTTTTAAAGGTTTTGTGTGATGTTAATAATTGTGCCGTTTTTATGAGATCACACATATAATCCACTTGTAGGAACGCGATTAATCGCGCCCGGACAAGTGGATTTTTTTGTTTATATATACTAGCGCAGCACTTAAAACGTTAGTACTTTAGCATGATGCACGCTGTACGGGTTGGACTTCTATTGCTAAGCAGTATATTTTGTTGGGTTCAAAGCTGGACACAGGAAAACGCGTACCGTCAAAAAACCATTCCGGCAACAAACAATACCATTCAATTAGATTCTTTGAGTATTGCGCCAAACTCGCTGATAGTGCGTTGCGGCGGAGAGATCATCCTGCCATATCGGTATATCATAGATTATGCAAAAGGGACATTACAAGTGGTTCAGTCTTGTTCGGATGAACTCAGTGTTTCCTATCGGGTTTTGCCGTTTTCCTTCGCCAAAAGCTATCAGTTGCGGGATACGAATATGATCTATACTCAAAACAAGGGAGATAGGGAGAAGTATCTGATCACGCCCGGAACAGAGCCGCTGGACCTGATGGGAGCAAACGGTCTTCGAAAATCGGGAAGCATTTCCAGGGGAATTACCTTCGGGAACCGGCAGGATTTATCGGTAAATTCCTCCTTGAATTTGGAATTGTCGGGATACATTGCACCGAACCTGCAGGTGTTGGCGTCGGTTACGGACGATAATTTGCCGATCCAGCCGGAAGGGAATACCAATAAACTGCAAGAGTTCGACCAGGTATTTATTCAGCTGTTTAATGATCAGTTTAAACTTACGGCAGGAGATTTCTGGATTAGTAAACCGGACGGATATTTTTTAACCTATAAGAAAAGAGGACAAGGTCTCAGCGGCGAATACTTTTGGAAAAAAGACAAGACCGGAACGATAAAAACACAAGTCAGCGGTGCTTTGTCAAAAGGAAAATTCAACCGGCAAATTATCCAGGGAGTGGAAGGAAACCAGGGACCTTACCGACTGAGAGGAAATGAGAACGAACCGTATATTATTATTCTTTCGGGAACGGAGCGTGTATACATCGACGGGAGACAGCTGAGCCGCGGACAGGAATACGATTACGTGATTGATTACAACACTTCCGAACTGACTTTTACGGCTAAAAACCTGATTACGAAGGATATTCGAATCGTAGTAGAATTTCAGTATTCGGATCAGAACTATGCCCGGTCACTCTTTCAATTTTCAACGGCTGCACAAAGTAAAAAGCTGGATTGGTGGATTAACGCCTATTCCGAACAGGATGCGAAGAACCAGCCGCTGCAACAAAACCTGACGAATGATCAAAAGTTTCTGTTATCTAAAATTGGAGACAGTTTGGAGCTGGCCAGGTATTCCGTGATTGATTCGGTTGGATTTTCCGAGAACCTGGTGATGTACCAAATGGTCGATTCTATGGGATATGACAGTGTTTTGGTGGCTTCCGTAGATCAAAGTCTGGCTTATTACAAAGCCCAGTTTTCATACGTAGGGCCCGGAAAAGGAGATTATGTGTTTGAAAAATTCAATGCAATTGGGCGCGTATACAAATGGGTGCAGCCTGTTGGCGGAGTTTCTGTTGGAGATTATGCACCCGTTTCTTTGCTGATTACTCCGAAAAGACAACAATTATTTACTGCGGGAGCAACCTACCGGTTCAATGAAAAGCTCAAAATGACCTCCGAACTGGGAATGAGCGGCTATGATCTCAATACTTTTTCTTCGGAGGATCGATTTGATGACCGGGGTTATTCCATGCGTACGAGGATCGAACACACCAATCCATTCGGAAAAGATTCTGTTCCGGCCTGGAGTTGGAAGAAACAAGCTGAAATAGAAATGCTGGACCCTTATTTCAAGCCAATTGAACAATACCGGTCTGTGGAATTTGACCGCGACTGGAATACACGGAATAGCGGATACACGGGAAACCAGGTGCTGACAACCCTGGGAACAAGTATTGAGAATACAAAATATGGAAAGATCGGGATCAATGCACAGCAGTATAAGATCGGTTCTGATTTTTCCGGATTGCGGACACAATTAATTACTTCCTGGAGACAGCGTGGATTCAATGTCAATATTGACGCCAGTTTTTTGAGCGCGAAAAATGAGAATGCGAATCAGTTCTTACGCCACAGAGCAGATATTTCCAAACAAATCAAGAAAGTGCGGATCGGGTTTAAAGATGACCAGGAATTAAACCGTTTTGTGCAGGGTGATTCGTTACTGAATCTCCAATCCTATAGTTTCTTCGATTACCAGGGTTATGTAGCTTTGGGAGACACTTCTTCCGGAGAATTGTTGTTGAGTTACCGTGAGCGTGTGGATGGAAGATCAGACAGTACGCGTTTACGAAATGCAGCAAAGGCAAGAACACTTCGTGCCGAGTGGACGAAAAACAATTGGAAAAATCAACGCCTGTATATCGTTGCGAACTACCGCGAATTGAAAATCCTGGACACGACTTTAATTATGCAGGCCCCGGAAAATACAACGAACGGACGTGTGGATCACGATATCAAATTTTGGAAAGGAACGGTGAATTTGACTACTTTTTATGAAGTAGGAGCCGGATTGGAACAAAAGAAAGAATTCATCTACATCAAAGTAAATGACGGACAAGGTGTTTATACCTGGAATGATTACAACGGAGACGGAATCAAAGACCTGAACGAGTTTGAAATAGCAGCATATGCAGATCAGGCAGGTTATATCCGTGTGTTTACTCCTTCCAATGATTACATTAAAACGTATTCCAATGAGTACAATCAGTCCTTGACGCTTCGACCGGAACGGATTTGGTCGAATAGCACCGGCATAAGAAAAGTACTGGCGCGTTTTTCTACCCAAACCCGTTTCAGGCTGCAGCGAAAAACCAACGTGTTTGACGGGGCAAGAGCATACAATCCGTTTGTAGGAAGCATTGACGATAATTCATTGATCAGTACGGCAAATGTTATCAAGAATACGGTGTATTTCAATCGCACGAACAATATTGGCGGCGGGGATTACAGTTATGAAAGTTCGAAGACCAAAACATTGCTGGCAACCGGGTTCGACGGACGAACAAAGGAATCTCATGAGTTCAATGCGCGAATAACTATCCTGAAAAAATTCAGTGTTCAATCGCAGTTTGAAACAGGTCTGAAAACATCTTCGGTGGATTATACTTCCGGACGGAATTACCGCCTGCATTACTGGCAATTGAAGCCTTCACTGATCTATCAGCCGAATACATCCCTGCGTTTCAGTTTGGACGGACGTGTGGTCCAAAAACGGAATGAAGAGAACCTGGGAGGTGAAGAAGCGGATATTTATGATATTGGTGTAACCGGGAAATACAACCAAACGCAAAAGGGGAGTTTACAGGGACAGTTCAACATCATCCGGATTGCATTTCGGGGAGATTCCAATACACCGCTTGGATTTGAGTTACTGGAAGCCTTGAAACCGGGAGTAAACTATGTTTGGAGCCTGGGTTATCAACGTTCCTTATCAAAAAGTTTGCAAATTTCCGTCCAATACAATGGCCGGAAAAGCGAAGGGAATAAAGTGATTCATGCCGGTGGAATGGAGGTGAAGGCGTTCTTCTAAAAAACAGTGGGGACGCGATGCTTCGCGTCCCCCCCAGATTTTATATAAAGATTCTATCAATGCTCAGCTTCTTCTTTTGGGAAACCTGCGATCATTTTCTCATAATCACCCAACAAAGCTTCTGCATCTGTGCGTTTTCCTTTTGCAATGTCTGCTGCATTGGTGTTTCCGTCTTTTTTCGCTTTTTCTTCCTCTGCTTTGTACTTTTCAATGGAATTCAGCAGGTTATCCTTTAAATAACCGATGTATTGCGGCATGAACATTTGTGTGTACATTCCCCCGTTTTTGTACTCGCTTTCAAAGATCGGCAAAGTACGTCTTTGAATTTTCGGGTCCTGACGGGCAGCAAAGAAAGTCATCGAGTTCATAATCCCCAATTTATCAAATCCTTGAACCAGGTTCGATTGGAAAATCTTTTCGTAATAAGCAATCTGATCCGCATCACCATATTTTGCGTAGATCATCGCAACACCGGTCTGCATTTTTGCAGAAGGTTCATTTTCCAATCCTTTACAAGCTTCCACGGCAGCTTTGCTGTTCACCTTTGCAAGTTGAATCAACGCAGTGTTCATTACAGAATAAGATTGGTCTTTTTGAATAGCTTCCATACATAATTGCTCCAATTCAGGTGCAGAAATATTTCCTGCCAATGAAATAATAGCGGCTACACGAACAGCAGAAGAGGAATCTGAAATTGCCATTTGCTTCAAACGGTTAAGGGAAGCGGTTTTATTGTCACCGCTCATTTTCCCTATTTTCTCAATGGCAGTAGCACGAATGTCCCAAAAAGGATCCAGCAACGCTTCCTTGGCTATTCTGGCAGCTTCAGGAGAAGCGGATGCAATTTTTTGCAATGCAGTTTTACGGTGGATGTAATGTTTTGAATTGTTCCATTGGAATGCATACCAGGAAGCATCTTTTTTCTCTTCCATTTTACATAAAAGCATGGCTTCAGAATCAAAGATTACGTTCTTCACCGTTCCTTGAGTTGGAATGCTCACTGTTGTGGATGCGTCATTGAACCAATGGCGGCTGGTAGTTGCCCCACGATCATCGTACACTGTTACATCAACAGGTAATTTGAATAAACCGAAGTCTTTTTGTTTTTGGTTCACTGTCACAGAAACAGTATTCGCTGCATCTGTACTATACGACACATCTAAAATCGGATGACCTTTATCCAAATACCATTGATTGAAGAACCAATTCAAATCCTGACCGCTCACCTCTTCGAAAGCAAGTCTTAATTGATGAAATTCAGCAGCCTTAAACTGGTTTTGCTTCAGGTAGTTCTTCAATCCCAGGAAGAATGCTTCATCACCGATGTATTTGCGAAGCATGTGTAAGATACGTCCTCCTTTATTATAAGAATGTCCGTCAAACATATCTTCACGTGATTTGTATTCGAACCAAACCAGGTCGTGATAACCTCCCTGATCTCCGGATGCGAAATAACCTGCAGCTTCCTGCATGGCCTGGTATTCTGCTTCATCCAAACCATAACGATGCTCATCCCATAAGAATTGGGAGTAATTTGCAAAGGATTCGTTCAACGTTAAGTTTGACCAGGATTCAGCCGTTACCAAGTCTCCGAACCAATGGTGGAACAACTCGTGAGCAATCGTAGAATTGTCATTATTGTCTAATAATTCACGTGGGTTTTTATAAGCATAATCTCCAAAAATAACTGCACCGGTGTTTTCCATAGCACCGGAAACGTAATCTCTTACAATAATTTGAGAATACTTGTCCCAGGGATACTCAACACCTAATAATTGTGAAAAGAAACCGATCATTGCCGGAGTTTCACCAAAAATAGCTTTCGCATGTTTTTCCCATTCAGGTTCTACATAGTAGTTTACCTCCATGCTTGTTCCGTCGGGGCGCTTATAAGTATCTTTCACTACTTTAAATTCACCGACTCCCATCATAAATAAGTACGGTGCGTGCGGCAAATCCTGTTTCCAGTAGTCTGTTCTGGTACCGTCTGCATTTTTGGTAGAACTTATCAATTTACCATTGGAAAGCGTGGCATATTTGTCTTGAACAGTGATATAAATTTCCTGTTTTGTTTTGGAATTCGGGGAATCAATTGTCGGGAACCAGACCGAGTTGGATTCCGTTTCACCCTGGGTCCAGATTTGAGGCATTTTATTCGCTTCTTCTCCGCGGGGATTAATGAAGTAAAGGCCTTTATCACTTGTGATCGCATCCGATCCGCCTGTTTTGCGCTCATCTGGTTTAGCGATGTAATCAATGACTACCGTAAAGATTTCATCACGGGTATAGTTTTTATCCAGCTTGATTGTCAGGACATCGTCCTTGTAGTCAAAGCCAACCGTTTTTCCGGCCATGGAAACACTTTTGATTTCCATTCCTTTTGCATCCATGATCAATTCATTGGAAGGATAATAATGTGGTTTAGCCTGCAGCGTTTCTTTACCGATCAACCAGGATTTCGTCCAGTCAAAAGAAACTTCCAGTTTTGTATTGATCAAATCCGTCAATACAGTTCTGGATGCATGATAAACTTTCGGAGTATCTTGTTTTGTCTCATCGGCTGAAACTGCAGCAGCAGGCTTGGAGTCGTTACTTTGACTAGCTGCATGCTCAGAGTCAGAATGTTTAGGTTGACAAGCTACCAGTACAAGAGCAACCAAATAGAATATTTTCTTCATTTTCGGGCGAATATGATTCGTATATATTTTGAAGAGCAAATATAGGAAACTATGCTTTTTTTGCAACGTTTTTCTAGATGAATGGACAAATAGTTCGTATTATTGTCGCAAAATTCATACAGATGGAAACAGCTAATTGGACATCGGACGGAGAAGTCCTTCATGCTAACAG
>CAMLDR010000180.1 GCA_946478775.1 uncultured Flavobacteriales bacterium | reverse complement strand
TTCTTATACCAAATCTCAACAAATAGCGTGTATTTAGGCAAACTAAATGCTATTTTTGAATAATGAACTGGACTGATTTTTTATGGGCTGTACCTGCATATTTTTTAGGATCAATTCCAACAGCAGTTTGGGTAGGCCGTGCAAAATATGATTTAGATGTAAGGGAACACGGAAGTAAGAATGCGGGAGCAACCAATACGTTTCGTGTACTTGGAAAAAAAGCAGGCAGAGTGGTCCTGACTATCGATATTTTAAAAGGAATGCTGGCAGTACTGTTACCCTATTTTGTACTGCCGGTTCCTTTTTCTTCGGCGCATTTAACGCACATTCAATTAGTAGCATCCTTTATGGCTGTTTTAGGGCACGTGTTTCCCATTTTTGCCGGATTTAAAGGTGGAAAAGGAGTGGCAACTTCCCTTGGAGTTATCGTGGGGCTTCAACCTGCAGCTGCCGCAATCTGCCTGGTCGTATTTTTAATTGTTTTTATTACTACACAATATGTGTCCCTGGGATCTATCCTCGCAGCAGTCGTTTTTTCAGGTTGTTTGTGGTTATTTCCCATAAATACATACGCTTTACCTATCTTTGGGTCATTGCTGGCGTTCATTGTGATCTTCGCCCATCGGAAAAACATCAAACGATTATTGGATGGAACGGAAAGCAAAATGAACCTTTTTAAGAAATAAGCGTATTGCCTCTAAAACAAGATGTTGAGCTTGAAGTCATTTAAACGAATAAATGGTTGGTTACTACTATTTCTGTTGATTCTGACAGCTCAGCACTCCTTTGCACAAGAAACCGAAGCCGATTTAAAGCTAAAAGCCGATAAACTCTTCGATGCAGAACTCTTCGTGGAAGCAACCCCGCAATTTTTGCACCTCATTGCACTCAATCCGAGATCACCGGAATACAATTACAAATACGGAACTTGTCTCCTTTTTAATTCCTATAAAAAACAAGATGCATTCAAGTATTTGACCTTTAGCGTCACAGACCCGAATATTGCACCGGAAGCGTATTTTTACCTCGGGAAAGCATTTCACTTAAACTTCCAGTTCAACGAAGCAATTAAGAATTACAACCTGTACATTCAAAAGAGCGGCGGAAAGCCGAATCCGAATTTTGATACCGATCACCAGATTGAAATGTGTCAGAACGGAAAGAAATTGCTCACGACGATTACCGATTTGGTAGTACTGGAGAAGAAAGAAATTGAGTACACCTCCTTCATTCGTTTGTATAACCTGGCGAATATCGGTGGTTCACTGATCATTACTGCAGACTATCAGTCCAAGGTCGATAAAAAGAAAAACCATACACCGCTGATCCATTTCCCGGATAAAGCGCAAACGATCTACTATTCCTCTTACGGAGATTCTGAGAAAGGAAGCAAGGATATTTATTGCAGAAAACGGCTTCCGGATGGAAAATGGGGGTTGCCGGCCCTGGTTCCCGGAAGTGTAAACACGAAATTCGATGAGGATTTCCCCTATCTGAGCCCTAACGGGGAATTCTTGTATTTCTGCTCCAAAGGACACAACTCCATGGGAGGATTTGATGTCTTCCGTTCACCGTTCGATCCGGAAAACAACTCATTCGGTGCACCGGAGAATATGGATTTTGCCATTTCTTCACCCGACAACGATTTGTTTTACGTAGTGGATTCACTGGAGAAAAACGCTTATTTTGCTTCTTCGCGCCAAAGCCAGAACGGAAAGATCCACGTGTATAAAGTGCGGGTAGACCGGGTTCCGCTGCAACTGGCTATTATCAAGGGTGAATTCAGTTCAACAGTCAAACCTGAAAATAAGAAGATCTCGATCAAAGTGACGGATGTTGCTTCCGGGAATGAAATAGGTGTTTTCAGATCCGGTGAAAAAGGCAACTATTTGATTACACTTCCGAAAGGAGGAAAATATCTTTATGAAATGACAGTCGAAGGAAGTACGGATGTGCACAAGGCACAGGTCACTATTCCTTTCCTGAAAGAATTTAAACCCCTCAAGCAGAAAATCCAGGAGGAATCCAATGGTGCAAATGAAATAGCTGTGCGCGTAGTAGATCAATTCAATGAATATGTGGATGATGCCCAGGGAATTTTGGCAGAAGTTATTCGTGCACGCTCGGAATTGAACGTCAACGCCGGGAATTTCGATATCAATGCATTGGATGCACAGAAAGAAAACAAAAAAGTATTGGCAGATATCGGACTGGAAGGGGCATCCAACCAGGAGATCATTTCGAAATTCGAAACCATTCAGCAGAAACAAGAACAAAAAGTAGATGGATTGACCCGTTTGGAAACCGGTTCGCTGGTAGCTATTGTTGAAAAAGCCGAACAGGTTGAAGCTTTGCAGGCGGAAGTCAAAAAAGACGTGGCCAAAGCCAATGCAGCAGGAACCAACGAGGAAAAGAACGATATTTTACTGGCGGCTAACGATAAGGTATCGAAGATCAGTGAATTAAAAGAAGAAATCTTACGAATCGATGCTTTTGTGGACAGTGTTTCCAAATTGATCCCAAAAGAACAGGAAAAACTGAACGCCATCAGGGAACTGAAAGAGACGGTGAGCAAATCAGTGGTTGATGAAAAATACGACCAGTTGAAGGATGCCGTTATCGCAAAAGCAGATTTGCTGAAGAGCATTGAGACTGAAAAGGAGTCGCATCCGGTTGATCATTTGCTTGCCCAAAACGATCAAATCGGAAAACAATCCGAGCAATTGAAAAAACAGTTGAACTCGTATAAAGAAAGCAGTTCTCAGCTGGAGAAAGAAATCGCGGTACTTCAAACCGAATTAGCCGCCGCCAGAGCGAAAGATCAGCCGGCAATCCAATCTAAAATCGATTCCAAAGAATCTGAAAAACAATTGGTCACTGAAGAAGTGAAGCGTCTGGATGATAAACTGGTCGCTTTGAATAAGCAGGAAGTTGGAAATACCAAACAGATCACATTCATCAACAACCTGCAGCATACCAATGAGAACAAAACGGCTACTAAATCACAAGCCGATGCCAAAGTAGAAGCCATCAATTCGAACAATGTACGCGTTTTGGAGTCTTATGTCAAAGAACAGTTTAAATCCATTGACACTACTCAAATTACAGCAAGAACTAACGATGCACTAGCCCAGGAATCGAAAACGCGGGTAGAAGGATTTGAAACCGATTATACAGCTGCACAGGATGCGGTAGATAAGCAGACAAATCTGACACACGAAGAAAAAGTAGCGCTGAAAATCAAGAACAACGAACAGTTGGATAAAAAACTGACGCAGGAACTGGTGAAAATTGAGGAAGGGTTGGCGAAAGATCCGAACGATACAAAACTGATGGCTCACAAAAGTGAAGTTCAGTCCATCCAGGCAGAAAACGCTAAGAATAAGGAAACCATTCTTTCTGAATCACAGCTTCCGGTGAATGCAACCACAACCGTTGAAAAAGAACTGATTGCTTTAATGCCGAATTACGATACAGATTTAAAGAATGCAGGAAATAATTCGAATTCTGAAGAACGTTTGAAAGCGGAGAACCGGGTAGATGAAGCGCTTTTGGATGAGGTAGACAAAGAACTGGATAAAGTGTATGAAGCATTGACAAAAGATCCGCTGAACCAAAAACTGCAGGATAAGAAAGACGCTTTAAGCACGCTGAAGAAAGAGAAAGAATTGGTTGTGAAAGGCCGCCAGGAAAAACTGGATGAACTGGAAATCAATCAAAGCGAGCTGGTTGCTGCTGTAACGATCGAAAAAGAACTGGACCAGGTTGCACCGAATTACGACCAGGAAAAGAAAGCAATAGGTGACCAAAACGGATTGGGGGAATTGAAAGCCCTGAATCAATTGGAAGAGAAAACGATTGAGGCCATTGATAAGGAATTGGCTGTGTTGAGCCCGAAAACAGATGCCGTAAGTGCCAAGCGAAAAGAAGTATTACAGGATCTGAAAAAACAATTCGAAGAAAACATTGCTTCCCGAAACGAAGAGATTAAAACACTCACTGCAACGGCTGTTGTGGAACCGAAAAATACCGAAAAAAACCTCGTAACAGAAGTTCGCCCGGCTTACGAAGAGAACCTCGCTAAAATTGAAGCAAGTGCTGTTTCTTCCGAAGAAAAAACGAAACAATTCATTGATGAGGAAGTAAAATTGCTGGCCGATATCAAAAATGAACAGGATAAAACAAGGAAGATTGTTGCGAAGAACCCTGCAGACTCTGTTTCTATCAATAAATTGATTGATCTGAGCCAATTGGAAACCCTGCATGAAGCAAAACTGGATGAAGAAAAGCAAACAGCCGTTTCCCAGGCCTTGGCAAAACTCAAAGACGAGCAGGTGCGCCAGGAAGTGATGCCGGAATACCAGGTTTTAAGTACAGATGAAATTCAGGACCTGGGTAAAGAAGAAGCCGAAAAGAAACTGATTGAAGAGCGAAAATTACAGGCTTTAATCGAAAAAGAGATTGAGGTAAACTCCAAAGCCAATCAAAAAGAATTCTCCGCAGAAAAAATTGCAGCGAATCAGGTATTGGAGGATTTGCTGCAGCAATCCAAAGAAACGGAAGAAGAACTGCAAGCTTCGGCAAATAAAGCTCCGGTTACCAATCCAACTGCCGAGGTTGCCAGTTTGGAAAAAGTGTTGGGAAATGAGTTCATATTTGCGATGAAACAGAAGCCTGCAACAAAGGAAGAAGCTGTGAAACAATTGCAGATCCTGGATGAAACTTCCAAAACGATCGAATCGAAAATAGCGGACGAGAAGCGTGCTCCGAACCCGGATGCGCAAAAAATCCAAACGCTGGAAAATCAGTTGGAAGTGATCAAAAACCGGAAAGATCGGGTGGAAGCAGAAACCCCTGCGGTAGTTACGAATCCAACGACAGATGTTGCCAGCCTGGAAAAAGTGCTCGGCAGTGAATATGCATTCGCCATGACCCAAAAGCCTGCAACAAAGGAAGAAGCCGCTAAACAATTCCAGATCCTCAATGAATTATCCGAAAGCATTGAATCGAAAATAGACGAAGAAAAGCGTTCCGAAGCTCCGGATGCGAAGAAAATCGAATTGCTGGAGAAACAACTTGAAGAAATTAAAGCTAGAAAAGGAGTGATTGAGGTAGATACGCCCGTTGCTGTTAAAACGGTTGTTTCCGGTAATCCGCAGGCAGATTTAGCGAAATTGAAAGAAGAAGAAACGCAGTTGAAAGCGCAATTGAATGCATCGGCTTCCGCAAAAGAAAGAACAGAGATTGAGAATCAATTAACTGCAAACAAAGATTCACAGCAGAAAACAGAGTGGATGATCCAGGAAAAGGCTGTTCTTGCCTTAGGAAATACCAGTGCCGAAAAGAAACAGGCATTGGAATCCGTACCGAGTTCCGACCCGGTGAAGAATGCAGTGCTGAATCGCGTTTCTTCGACTGCCAATGTAACAGATCCTGTTTTAGAGAAAACCAGCCAGATCACTTTATTGGATGCTGCAGCCGAATACCTGAACAGTCAGAAAATTTTTGAAGAAAGTAAGCAGGTTCTCCAAACCGAAGCCGCTTTGAAAGAGCAAAAAAGACGCTTCTCCATCGAGATCGGCGATATTGAAAACGAACGGAAGAAAACAGGCATCGATCCGAAACAGGCCGAAGAATTAAATGCCCAAAAACAGGCGTTTGAAAATGCCATTGCGAAGATAGACGAGCAGCTGAATGTGATTGCGGCAGAAAAGACTTACGATATACTGAACGATCCGGCATTGACGAAAACCGTTTCTGTAACAGAAGAACAGGCGATTGCTTCCAGCAAGGAATACCCGAAATTGCGTGAACAGCAGCAGGAAATCAATCGGTTGAAAGAATCTGTGAATATGTTGAAGGACCAGTTGGAAGAGAAGCGTAAAGAGTATGTTGCTTCAAAAGATCCGGCGGAACGCAGTGAAATTCAATCGCAAATCCAGCAGTTATCCAACGAGTTAAGTGCTAAAAACGAGCAGATCATTCAGAAAGAGAATACACTCAATACGGCATTGAACGGAGTAGCAGGAGACAAAGCGGCCTGGAAAAATGTATTGACACGGGAAGTGCAGCCGAAATCAACTGTTTCCACGAGCATTGCAGATGTACTTGCTCCGGAAGTTGGGAATGGATTTGAGATCAAAAGAGACGCTGAAGTTGTGCCCGGCGTCATTAAAAAAGCAATTCCTGTGGGGGTGAAGACGCCAACAGGTTTGGTTTACCGGGTTCAGGTAGGAGCATTTGCTAAGCCCATTCCGGAAGCTTTGTTCAAGGAATTTACGCCTGTAACCGGTGAAAAACTGGAAAATGGAATTACACGCTATTTGGCAGGTTATTTCGGGAACCGTCAGAAAGTGTTGGATGCACAACAGGACATTCGTGCTCTGGGATACAAGGATGCTTTCGTGGTTGCTTATTGCGACGGAAAACGGATTTCCCTGGCTGAGGCAAGGCAATTGGAAGAACAGGGATTGTGCAAGCCCATGCGTCAGGATTCTATCGTAATGGAAGTCATTCAAAATACCATCGCACAGCTTCCTGCAGATACGATTGCCAAATACAAAACAGAACCGAAAGTCAGTGATTACAACCGGGCTCCGGGAGCCGTTACGGCTATCGCTATCGAGGAAATCAAAGGCTTGTTCTATACGGTGCAAGTGGGAGTTTACAATCGTCCTGCAACCAAAGAACAATTACACGATATCAATCCGTTGGTGACAAGGCGTTTGGAAAATGGCCAGATTCGCTATTCAACCGGAACCTTCCGTTCGGTAGAGGATGCCCGTCCGAAGAAAGCAGAAGCGGTGGAGAAAGGTGTTTCCGATGCGTTCATCACTGCGTATTTCAATGGCGAGCGGATTTCCCTCCAGGAAGCTAAAAAGCTTTTGACAGAGCAGGGAGAAGCAATTTTATTTAAAGAGCAGGAATTACCGAAAGTTCAGGAAACTCCGGTAAGTGAGCAGGTTGCAAAGGATTATGCGAAAGAAAATCCGGTGATAGAGAAACCCGTTTTGAGCCAATATTCGCTGATCTCAAAAGAAAGTTATTCCGAATATCCGCGAAAGATCATGAACCAGTTGCGTGTGCAGGGAGACTTCTATTTTGATCAGACAGATTTCCGGATTAAGACCCCTGCAAGTGAAGAACTTCCACGTCTTGTAAACAACACGACAGCGTTTGATACCGTGGCGCAGATTCCTCTGAAACAAACAGAATTGAATGAACCAAATAAGAAGTTAGTTGTAGGAATATGGGACTTTAAGGAGATTCCGGGTTCATGGGCAAACTGGATCTTGCGGCTGACACTTCCATACGAAGTAAAAACAAGTGATTCCACAATCGAGATTTCGATGTATGTGAGTGGGGAAGAGCAGCGCAAAGAAGTGGAAGTACTTTTCACCGCACATGGAGCCCGGCTTAAGTCAGAGTGAGTAACAGAAAAAGAATGAGAATTAAATCTTCATTCTCGCTCTCATTCTCCTTCTGCTATCTCAGAAAGTACTAACTTTGTAAAACAAACAGAAGAAATGCAAACGCTTGAACAAAACGAAACAGAGGTATTAGAATTACTCGTAGAGCAGAAAGACCTGGTGGTATTCAACGATGAATACAATACATTCGACCATGTGATCGAATCCCTGATCAAAGTATGTAAGCACGAAGTAGAACAAGCAGTACAATGTACCTACATTGTTCATTACAATGGGAAATGCCAGGTAAAACGCGGGGAATATGAAAAATTGGAACCGATGTGTACTGCGCTGTTAGAAAGAGGAATAACGGCTGAAATCCAGTAAGAATTCAGTTTGGCAATAAAAAAAGCACAAAGATTACTTGCAGAAAAGAAAAAAGCACGTATCTTTGTGCCCGCGCTGAAGCTATGGCACAGGCGCTGCACCCGTCTAACGACAAGGCTTCGTAGCTCAACTGAATAGAGCACCACATTACGGCTGTGGAGGTTTCAGGTTTGAATCCTGACGAGGTCACACGATCGGGGATAGCATCAAAATTGATACTATCCCCGTTTTTCTTTCCCTTTATTGCGCCCTCCAATTGCGGGATTGGTTGAAAGTATGAATTTACTCTAGGGGTTAGAATTCTATCCTTTTTCCGATCATAGATGATTCCGTCAGGGAATACAATATTTTGAAAAATCATTCTATCACCTATCGAAGCGTTTTCCCACCATAATAAGGGTTTCTGACAGTATTTAACCACCAATTTTAAGCACTTTTCGAGGTTAGAACTACCGCGCTTGATTTGCGCTAATAAATTTTCCACTTTGTTCATTTCATCGCTGAATTTATCCTTGAATTTGTCGAACATTG
>CAMLDR010000179.1 GCA_946478775.1 uncultured Flavobacteriales bacterium | reverse complement strand
CCGTGCTGGCGGCGGTGGCGGATCCAATGTCGGAACAGGAATGTATAACGGAAAAGGGGTGCCAACACCGGGATACGCCGGTTTCTGGAATTTAGAGCAAGCCAATATGGCTACTACTCCCAGTGCCGGAGGTGGACGAGGTGGTTACTCAGGAACCACGAGCAGTGTTGCAGGCTGGAATCCGGATGAATCAACTGTAGGACCGAATAATGCTACTTGGTTAGGTGATTTTAGAAGAAAGGAAGGCGGCTTGGGTGGTCATCCTTTAGCATACGATGCCACTCGTGTATTTATGGGCGGCGGCGGCGGGGCCGGAGAAATGGATAATTCTGATGGAGGTAGCGGAGGTGCCGGAGGAGGGATTGTATTCATCCAGTCTTACGGAAGCATCACAGGAACTGGAACCATTGAAGCAAATGGTGCTAACGGACAAAAGTCCAATCCTACTAATGCTGCACCTGGCGGTTCTCGAAGAGGTATTGATGGCGCTGGTGGCGCCGGAGCAGGTGGTGCAATAGTTATTTCTAATGGCACGGCTTTACCGAATACACTAACATTAACTGCAAACGGAGGAACAGGTGGTAACAATGATATTGTATCCGGTTCAGCTATTAATGCTCGTGAAGCTGACGGTCCTGGTGGTGGTGGTGGTGGTGGTATGATTGCCTTTACTTCAGGGACACCAAGTCAATCGGTTTTGGGAGGTGCAGGTGGAATTGTAACCACTTCCGGAATAACAAATGTAGTGGCGAACTTCCCACCTAACGGGGCAACTAATGGTGCGGCTGGACAGGGCTCATTACCACAATCTTACTACAATCTGATTCCGAATAATGTGTCGGTTTGCAGTGGAAGTCCGGCGAGTCTGTCCGTAACGGTTCAGGGTACTTTACCTGCGCCTGTTACCAATGCAAACATTACCTGGTATACAACCTATACGGGAAACACTTCGGTTGGCACCGGATTAACATTAAACATACCTTCAGCTACTGTAACAACAACTTATTACGTCGGGTTTTGCCCCGGAGGAACTTTCAGAGTTCCGGTGACTGTTACTGTTGGAGGGCCAACGATTTCAGGAACAGCTGTCGTTTCTAATGCTACTTGTTCTACTGGCGGTTCAATCACAGGACTGACAACTTCAGGCGGAGCACCGACGGTGACCATTACGTGGAATGGTGTAACAACACCCGGTATGAATTTAAGTAATGCATCAGCCGGATCTTATACGGTATTAGTTACCGATGGGATTGGTTGTACGGCAACTTCAGGTCCTTATACCATTAGTGGTACCAGTGGTCCTGCGATCAATTCAACCAACATGGTTGTTACCAATGCATCTTGTTTGGGCGGTGGCGGATCCATTACCGGAATTACTGCAACCGGTACCGGTTTGACTTACAACTGGAATACAGGAGCGTTTTCAACATTGGATATCAGTGGAGCACCTGCCGGAAATTACAACCTGTTGGTTACAGACAATTTGGGCTGTACGGCTTCTTTGGGGCCAATTGCCATAGGACAAAATTCAGGACCTTCGGTCAATACCACAAATATGGTGGTTACAGGAACTACTTGCGGTGCTAACAATGGAAGCATAACAGGAATTTCAGCCACAGGAACAAGCTTAACTTACAACTGGAATTCCGGAGCATATTCCACTTTGGATGTTACCGGTTTGGCCAGCGGAAATTATAATTTAGTAGTTACGGATAATATAGGATGTACTGCAGCTGTTGGTCCTGTTTCAATTGGAGCTTCCAGTGCACCTGTAATCAATTCAGCGGCTATTGCAATTACGGATGCTCATTGTGGCCAGTCAAACGGTGCAATTTCGGGCCTATCTGTTTCAGGAGGACAACCGGGATACACTTATAACTGGAATGCAGGAGCTTATTCCACACTGAATTTAAGTGCGATTCCTGCGGGGAATTACAATTTGACTGTTACGGATAACCTGGGGTGTACTGCAAATGCAGGTCCGTTTGCAGTAAATGACATTGCAGGACCGGTAATCAATACCACGAATATGGTTATCACAGCTGAATCTTGCGCAGGAAACGATGGATCGATTACCGGGATTACAGCAAGTGGATCAGGAACATTGACTTATAATTGGAACCTTGTTATCAGCCCTACATTGGATCATACCAACATTCCGGGTGGAACTTATGGACTGGTTGTTTCTGATGCCTTTGGATGTAATGCTGTTGCAGGACCATTCAACGTCGGGGTATCACCCGGACCGGCAATCAATACTACCAATATGGTTGTGACAGCAACTACTTGTGGGGCAAACAACGGAAGTATTACAGGAATTAGTGCAAGCGGAACAGGTCTGACCTATCAATGGAACGGAGTAGGTTCTCCTTCACTCGACCAAACAGGTTTAGCATCCGGAAATTACACATTGGTGGTTACAGACGCGAATAACTGTACGGATACTGCAGGCCCTATTTCAATCGGAGCTTCAAACTCATTGACCTTAAATACGGCGAATGTTCAGGTTACCCATGAAACATGTGCCCTCAATGACGGAACTATTTCCGGATTAACAACAACCGGAGTTGGAACCTTAGTCTATACCTGGAATGGTGTGGTAAGCCCAACATTAAACCAAACCGGTTTATCTCCGGGGATATACAATGTAGTTGTATCAAATGGAGCAGGTTGTACAGTGAACGGAGGACCTTTTACGGTGAATGCAGTTATTCCGTTGAGTCTGGATCAGAACACCTTGCTTATTACACCAACCGGTTGTGTTGGAAATACAGGAGCAATTCATGGATTGCAGATTGTTGGAGGTATAAACCCAACGGTTTCCTGGGCACCGAATGGTCAAACTACCTTGAGTATCGGAGCTTTAGCGGCCGGAAATTATACGATTACAGTAACGGATGATCAAAATTGTTTGGTTCAGGAAACATTTATTGTTCCAACTACTTCCGGCCTTACTGTAAACACAAACAATGCGGTTATTTCGAATGACAATTGTGCAGTTGGTTCGGGATCCATTACGGGGATAACGGTTACGGGTGGAACGGCACCGTATACTTATTCCTGGAACAGTTCGCCCGTGCAAAATACGATCAATGCAACTAATTTGACAACCGGAAATTATACTTTGACAGTTACGGATAACAACGGATGTCAGGCTACAGCAACCTTGTTTGTTGGAGTGGTTCCTCCACCAACAATCGACTTAACGAATATGGTTGTTACAAATGAAAGCTGCGTGGGGAATAATGGCGCGATCAATGGTATTCAGGTTTCAGGAAATGGTCCGTTTGTTTATTCCTGGACAGGAAGTCCGCTAACATCTTTGAACCTTTCGAATTTGAATGCTGGCATGTACCTGCTTGGAGTTACTGATGTAAATGGTTGTGTTACGAGTGGTGCGGCAATTATTGTTGGCTCACAAGCCGGACCGAATGCTGATTTTGCAATCTCCAATTCAATGGCATCACCGGGTGAAGTGATTAATTTTGAAAACACAAGTTCCGGAGGTCCTTTCCAAAGTTACAGCTGGTCTGTTTCCGGAGTAGGTGTGATCGGTACGGGTTCATCTGTAACTTACAGTTCCATGTTGGAAACTACTTACACTATGACACTGATCGTAGAAACAGTAGACGGTTGCATCGATTCAATTACCAAGCCATTCCAAATTCTGGGAGAACTCAAGATTCCGAACATCGTAACGGCTAACGGAGATTATACAAATGATGAATTCTATATTACCAATTTGAAACCAAATTCCAAACTGATTATTCAGAATCGTTGGGGGAATGTCGTATTTGAATCCGATAACTATAAAAACGATTGGGGAGGGATAGATATTTCAGGTGGCAAGCTGGATGATGGTGTTTACTTCTACCAATTAATAACTGCGGACGGTCAAATGTGGCAAGGAAATGTTCATTTGCTCATTGATTAAGAGAAGTTCTTTTTTGCTTTGCTATATTTACTGACTGTTAACAGTTGATGCAACCTGGTACGCTTCACATAGAACCCAAAATGATACTGGCCTCTTGGATTCAAGATGTTAAGGATAGTCATTTCAACTCGATTCAGGTCGCTCATTTCGGTCCTTTGAATCAGGATTTGGTTAATAGCTTCACGCTTACCACCGAAGATTTCATGATTTCAGCCGGAGATAAAAAAACATTGGTTAAACGTGTTTTTTCTATTTTAATAGAGGGTTTGCAGAATATTCTTCTTCACGGTAAAAAATGGGACCATGAACAGCAGGCATTAATTATTGTTGCATTCAATGATAAGGCATACCGAATTGCTTTGGGAAATCTCACGGAAATTTCTGAAAAAGAAAAATTGGCATCTTACCTGGATCGTTTAAATGCAATGAGTGAAGAAGAGGTGAAAGCATTTTACCTGGAAACGCTCAATAACGGATTGATCTCCGATAAAGGAGGAGCAGGGCTGGGTTTTATCACCATGCGCATGAAATCAAAAAGCTTTTTGAATTATCAGTTCATCCCCGTAAATGACGAATTGATGTTGTTTACTATTTCAACAGATGTAGACAGAACACAGTAAGATGTCTTTTTTTGTTGCCTATCATCCTTCTTATATTCATTCTGTTCCGGAGACCCATCGTTTTCCCATGGAAAAGTATGGTTTGCTGCATCAGCAATTGCAATATGAAGGAATATTGGATGAGAAAGATTTCCTGAAGCCGGCATTGATTGACCTGGATATTGTCCGCCGCATTCATTCGGAAGAATACCTGAACAAATTATTGAATCTGGATTGTACTCCAAGAGAACAGCGTGTCAGTGGATTTGTGCATACCACAGAATTAATTAACCGCGAATTACGGATCATGGAAGGTACACGACTTTGTGCTTCTTTGGTTAAAAATGGCGGAGCTGCATTAAATATTGCCGGAGGTACACATCATGCCTTTACGGACAGGGGGGAAGGTTTTTGTTTGTTGAATGACCAGGCAATAGCTGCGCAATGGCTCCTGGACGAGCAGTTATTCAAGCGGATTCTGATCATAGATCTGGATGTTCACCAGGGAAACGGAACCGCGGCCATTTTTAGAAACGTTCCGGAAGTATTTACATTCAGTATGCATGGCGGAGACAATTATCCCATGCACAAGGAAATATCGGATAAAGATATCCACCTGGAAACCTTCCTGGATGATAAATCTTACCTGGAGATCCTGAAACGGGAATTAACACTTGTTTTGGAATCGTTTGAACCGGATTTTATATTCTATCAGTGCGGAGTAGACATTCTTGAAACGGATAAACTGGGGAAATTGAAAGTAACACAGAACGGCATTCGATCAAGAGATGAGTTTGTTCTGAATCATGCAAAGAAAAAGAACATTCCCATTGTTTGCAGCATGGGCGGAGGCTACAGCAAAGACGTTCGTGACATTGTCAATGCACACATGCATGTTTTTCGGTTGGCGTACCAATTATTCTCCAACTAATTCAGAAGGTTGACTTCGACTCCGCTGCGCCTATGCTACAGCTACAGCGGAAGCATTCCGTCACCTTTGTTGATTTTAGTAAATTCAATGAAATGGTCATTGAGCGGAGTCGAAATGCCATTCATTTAACAAAATAATTACTAACAATTCTTGCTAATTTGTTTTCTAAGATTACCTTTGTATAGAATTAGTCTAAATAAAGATGGTTAAAAAAGAAGTTTCTTCCCAGCAAACGATTTTACCTCTATTCACTTGTAGTAATTGCTCTTGCGACAAAAAGAAAGATTGTTGTAAAAAGTATAAAAGAAAAGGATATCACTGCAAAAAGTGTCCTAAACTTTAGTTTTAGCTAAAGAGTTGGCTTATTTTTGAAGCATGTTTCGAAGACTTGCTTTTTTAGTGTTGTTGTTTCTTCCTTTTTTCGGAAAAACACAGGATTCTGCAGTCTATTCGCTTGGAGCAAACTTTCAGTACCATCCACAGGATTTCTTTTTTCATGTTCGGGGTCAATTGATCAAAAAAAGAATCAGGCACGAAGCTTTTTTAGGATTCGGGATCACCAATACCATTCTGCAGGGACAAGTCAGGCCATCGTTGGGTTACGATTTATCTTACAACTCCAACATAATTGACTGGATTTCAATTGCTCCGCTTCTCCGGTTTTCCTATTCATTTTTGAATACAAAGGTTCCGGAAAAACATCCTTTAATTCATACAACTGAAAGCTTCATCGGCTGCAGACTGGCTTTTGGTAAATGGCATAAAGTGGCAGTTACCGGTGGGATTGGTCCGGCCATTGAATGGAAATACGACGCTTATAACGCGAAAAGGAATCATTTTTTTATGTGGAATTATTTTGCGGAAATTGCTTATTACTATGAGTTTTAGAGGATTGATATGGATTCTTGTGCTGGTTCTTGTTTCATGCGGGAAGCATAAAGATCTGTATCCTGAAACAGTCATTGGCGGCCATGCCTGTGCGGGTTTGCATATTTCAAGCAGCAATTACCATGACAACAGCCTGGAAGCCTACAAATATGCCAGAAGCTTCGAAAAGATTCTAATGGTTGAAGTGGATGCTCAATTATCGAAAGACGGAACGCTGTGGCTTTTTCATGATCCGTTATTGGATGAAGAATCCAGCGGATCAGGAGCTGTTCCCCAAAAAGAAGACGGGTATTTATCCGGGATAAAATACAACTCACTGGAAAAAGAGCGTTTGATCCGTTTATCGGACCTGCCTGCCGATTTGAAAGGAATCCGTTTACTGATAGATTTAAAGGAATCGGATGGAACGGAGGCCGGATTGATCGATTCTACCAGGCTGATTGAAGCATTGCAAGGAGCAAAACAGTATTTTTACAACGGCGAAATAGCTTTGGTAACCAATACGAGGAGATTTGTTCCGACCATCAAAGGTCTTGGGTTTTATGTTTATTACAATGCCTTAAATGCAACTGAATTCCTGAATTATGCGACGGCATTTCTTTCGGACGGAGCTGTTTTTCGAAATTCTGAAATTGCTGTTTCGGATGTAAATTGGGTTAAATCTCTTGGAAAAAAAGTCATCATATACGATGTTAGATCTCCGGGGGGAATTAAATCTGCTTTAGAGAAAGGGCCGAATTATTTATTGACAGACGATATTAAAGCAACACTAATAGAAAAGTACAAATGAGTAAGAAAAATAAAGACCGGGTAAATATTGTTTATTCCACAAATCCCAATTTCTCCTATGATTTGGAGGAGAATGAAGAAGCCGAAACACTGGAACCTGCAAAACAGCTTTTATATGTTTCTTTGGATAAAAAACAGCGCGCAGGCAAAGAAGTGACTTTAATCGAAGGATTTATCGGTTCGGATGAAGATCTGAAAGAATTGGGGAAACTGTTGAAATCAAAATGTGGAGTAGGAGGAACGGCAAAAGACGGTGAAATAATTATCCAGGGATCTTTCAGGGATAAAGTAATCGAGTTGCTGACCAAAGAAGGTTATAAAACAAAACGAAAAGGAGGATAAAAAAATGGAATTTAGATGCCGGATTTACGTTTCAAAATTTATAACCAATAACCAACCCTATGAAAAAGTAAATATCTTCCGACATCCAAAATTCCAAATTAAAATATCAAAATAGAAAAATGTGAAAATTCTTTCGATCCTGTTTCAAAAATACATTAAGTTTTTCTTAATGCAATAAAAAAAGAGTAAAATAGTTGCTTTATTGATTGAACGGTAAAAAATTGATTATTAATCTATTCAAATAGAAAGAATGCACTAAAAAACGATTTAGCCCGAAGATAGAAAATGGAAAAAAAGATTGACTAATCGAATCCTTTTACTAAATTTGTCTCGATGGAAAAGCAAGTCATTTTAGATGAACAGCAGGTTCAGTTAACCATGAACCGTCTTGCTTATCAATTAATCGAAAATCACGACGACTTCTCAAATACGGTGTTGATTGGCTTGCAGCCGAGAGGTATTTTTGTGCTTGAAAGGCTCAAAGAAATCCTGGAAACCGTAAGAAACGAAAAAGTGACCTGCGGTCAGTTGGATATTACTTTTTACCGCGACGATTTCAGAAGAAGAGAAAAACCATTGATCCCAAGTACCACCAATATTGATTTCACGATCGAAGGAAAAAATGTTGTTTTAATCGATGACGTACTTTATACCGGAAGAACCATTCGTTCGGGATTGGATGCATTGATGGCATTTGGACGGCCTCTTCGGGTGGAGTTGATGGTATTGATTGACCGGAGATTCCAGCGTGATTTACCGATTCAGGCAGACTACGTCGGGAAAGCTGTGGATACGCTTGATTCCGAGCGTGTGACCGTGGAGTGGAAGAATAGCGAAGGAAAAGATAAAATTGTATTGTATACACCCGAATAAT
>CAMLDR010000178.1 GCA_946478775.1 uncultured Flavobacteriales bacterium | reverse complement strand
TAAGTAAATTAAAGATGCACTAAATGTAAAGAAAATTTAACGAACAAAAAATTTTTGTTTGAATAAACTGATTATTACACAATTGCTTTTGAGTGATTGGTTGCTTTTGGTGTACAAAATAAAAAGGGTTTCGATCATTGACAAAAACCCTTTAGAAGTAATCTTACTCCACAGCAACCATCACTTTCAAATCAGATCGAAATGCATACTTGTTTAGGCTTGGTCAAAAATTTCATCGTATGGTCATTTGATTTAGATTCTTAGGTCTACCATTGCTTAAGTAATTATTTAATACTTAATCAAATGAAAAAAATCATCTTATCGGCTGCAGCCGTAATCGCCTGTTCTTTAGGTTGGGCTCAGTATAACTCTCCGTGGGTATACAACATCTCAAACGCGTCTTCCGGAGGTTATGTCGGGATTGGAACAAAAAGCACCACCACTATGACAAATACACCTGTGCCAGCATTCAATCTTCACTTGCATGGTACAACAGGTTACTCGGGTCCCTCAAATGGTGGATTAGGTGGGCCAATTTATGGTGTTACTACGCGAATAGGTTTGACAAATACAACTACGCAGATGGGTGAATTTGATGGACTCGTAATGCGATTGTCTGAGAACCATTTCACTATTCAGAATCAGGAAACATACGGAAATATTACGCTTGCTGTATCCGGAATTAGTTTCGGGTTACAGCCTGCAAATGGTGGACGGGCTTTTGTTGGAAGTAGTAGTATTAACGGAACCACATTCGGACAATTCAACTGTGTTTCCTCAACAGATAACGGTTTGTTTATCCGTACCATGGCCAATGGCAAATACGGATTGAGCATTCAATCAAACGCTGCTACTGACAATGCAATCCAGGTAATTGGAACGAGTTTTGGAACTTTTCCCACTTTTGCAGTAAAGGCAAATGGAGCAACGGAGATTCATACGACTTCTGTCACCAATTCCGATAACATCTTTTTGGTTCGAAATGTAGCATTGAATAAAAAATTGTTACAACTGAGTAATGACGGGGTTTTAAAAGCACGTGAAATTTATGTTGATGCACTGTGGTCAGATTATGTGTTTGAACCTAACTATAACTTGTTGCCCTTAGAGGAAGTGCAAACCTATATCAACGAAAATGGTCATTTGCCAAATGTTCCTACTACAGCAGAAATGGAAAAAAGCGGTAATAATCTTGCTGCAACAGATGCAAAACTGTTGGAGAAGATTGAAGAATTGACACTTTACCTTCTTCAACAACAGGAGCAGCTGAAACTTCAAAACGAGCAATTGCTTTTGATGCACCAGGAGCTTGAAACATTGAAAAAAGGGAATTAACCACCAAATCTATTTCACATGAAAAAGTTACTCTTGGGGTTAGTTACCCTTACCAGTTACTGTGTACTAGCGCAGCCAGAAACACCTGTGAGTGTTTACAGTTGCTCCGCATACAGTTCGCCTACCCAAGCTGAAATATATGCTGAACCTAATTACATCAGATCATGCATTGATTTGAATGATCCGGGAAATTATATATTTCATTACAACAATGACGTCTTGCTTCAATCGTTTTCAAGTATTCATATAGACCCGAATACTGAATTCCATGCAGGCCCTTTTACCGGGGTAGGCAATACTCACCTGAAAGTATATCCTACTGCACCACCTTTTGATGTTGCAGTGATGAATAATATTGATATGAATCATGTGCCTAAGTTGCAGAAATTGGAGTTGGGAATTCAATTGCCCGGCAATATTTATGCAAAAATTTACAACTTCATTAACAACGTGGATGTGCTCCCTAAAGACAAACTCAATCCCTTTGTTGATTGGGATGTAGACATAGAAGCAACATTTACTAACGGTACTATCTCAAAAGTGGTTGATGGGTTTTTTTATAGAAATTATGAGCGTCATTTGCCAAACGATTCTTTATACCCCGATGACTGGGAAGATATCGGCACAGACTACCCTTTCCGTATTCGTTTTTCCCCACCAACCACAGGAACCTGGGAATGCCAAATTAACATCAAAATTGGAGGAGTTGTAACGAATACATCAACCAATTTTTGGTTCAATGTTATTGATTTGGGTGCACATGGATATGTAAAAGTGCATGATAATGAGCGAAATCTGGAATTGGATGGAGAAATCATTTATCCGGTTGGACACAATTTTCCGTATCCAACAGAAAATAAAAGGGCATTTCCCAATAACGACGCCCAATTGTATACTCACAAAGACATGACGGTAAGTGGCTGGGGTGCCTATCATCAGGATTTGATTGATTACCATGAATCAGGAGGAAGATTTATTCGAATATCTCAAGGAGCAGCTTCCAGTCTGATAGAGTTTGAGAAAAAAGGAAATTATTATGACCGTTTGCACTATGCCTGGGAGACAGATCAATATATTAAATATTGTGATGACAATAATATACTCATCAATTTTAATCTGCTTTTCCAGGAACCACTAATGCGCTATGGTCAATATAAAGAGTGGAAATGGGACTTTAGTCATTACATGCCCGTAATGGTCTATAATCCTGACACAGGGCTTTACGAAGAAACCGGTGATAAGTATTATATGGACAATGATGTATACCCGGCCTATTGTTACAACGATACACCTATTAGTGCAGTTGATGCAACATCATTACAATCTGCGCTGCAAACGGATGAGCCACCTCACAACATGTTCACCGATGAAGAGGATCTGAAATATCATGAACAACGGATGAGGTATTACATAGCACGTTATGGTTACTCAACAAGTATCATGCAGTTCGAATTATTAAGTGAATCCTGGCATCTGGATGAAATTTATGGAGCCGACCCTATCTATCCGGATCATCCTTCAAGCTTCGAATGGTATGAAGGTAGTGAAGGTGTTGTGGTGAGAACTGCACTACAGACATACAATTCGCGTATATCAAGTTATGTCAAAGATACTTTAAAACATAAGGAACACTTAATTGGCCTTCATTCATTTGACAATCATATCGTTCATGATGATGAAGAATACGGTTTTTTGGATGACCCAAGTTATAATATTGGGACTATAGACGTAATAGGATTTAGTACCTATAGTAACGAGCCAAACAGATTATTCTCAAAAGGAACGACCCCTGGAGGAACAGTAGAAGAATCTTATTATAGAATGGTTTCCTACTATTCAGACACATACCATAAACCCGTAATGCATTATGAGCAGGGTGTTGTAGGAGATATGTATGATGGTTCTTGTACAAATAACGATCTGCATAAACAGGACATGAAAACAGTGGGTTTCACAGGTTGTGCAGGACTCTTCGCATGGGAAGGGTTCACACCGGATAAAGAAGTGATGTGGCCATACACAATAAATGCAGAGAAATGGATGAATAGTTCTCCGGTGATCAACGTTCTGGCTCAGAACAATGGTGAATGGATTCAAGGTAGACAGATAGGCCGCCATCATTTATTTGAAACGCATCTCAAAGAAATTCAGTATTACATTGATCATCAAGGAAAACATGCGGTTGGTGCAATTAATAATAGAACGTATAATTATTGGTCACATAACATTTCTGCAAATTGTCCTGAATATTCACCACCACTTCTAGCGGATCAAGAATTACGTTATCGTACAGATATTGAATGGAACACTGGGCCTGACCCACTTTTTGTTTTTGGATTGGAATCTAACTCCAATTATAGAGTGAAATACTACGATTTTGTAACCGACGATTTGATCGAAACTCATTGCTATGAAACAGGATTAGCTGACACAAAAATAAAAATGGAGCATCCGATGATAGATGGAGATGAGCATCCTGTTTTATGGTTCACAGTAGATAAAGAAGACTGCAATCCAAGCGGTCTTGCACAATCCAACCAGGAACCTACTGAAATGATAGCCCGTGGATTGATAGTTGACGATGAGAGTGCAAAAAACGTCGTTGTCTCACCAAATCCATTCTTAAAAGAGTTGAACATTCAGGTTATAGAGGATGCTGAATATGCCATTTACTCAGCTGGCTATGAAAAGGTTTACTCCGGAAAAGTTTCAAGTGGGGGAAATCAGCTGAATTTGGAGTTCCTAAGCAAAGGAGTTTACTTCCTGAAACTTTCAACGAGCGATAAGATGTATAAAATCGTGAAGATTTAAGTTCCAGTATTTAATTTAAAGCACAAAAAAGCCCGCAGGATAATAGTTACTGCGGGCTTTTATATTTTATAGCTGAACTTACTCTGCAGAAACCATTGCCGCTAAGTATTCGCGGTTCATGCGTGCGATATTCTCTAATGAAATCTCTTTCGGGCATTCAACAGCGCAAGCACCGGTGTTGGTACAGTTTCCGAATCCTTCTTCGTCCATTTGTTTCACCATGTTCAAAACGCGCTGTTTAGCTTCAACTTGTCCTTGCGGCAATAAAGCCAATTGAGAAACTTTCGCTGAAACGAACAACATTGCCGAAGCATTTTTACAGCTTGCCACACAAGCTCCACAACCAATACAGGTTGCAGCTTCAAATGCTTTGTCTGCTTCTGCTTTCCCGATCGGAATAGCATTTGCGTCCATCGTACGTCCGGAAGTGTTTACGGAAACGAATCCGCCTGCCTGTTGGATACGGTCAAATGCCGAACGGTCTACCACCAAATCTTTGATTACCGGGAATGCTTTTGCTCTCCACGGCTCTACATAGATCGTCTCACCGTCTTTAAACTTACGCATGTGCAGCTGACACGTCGTAACCGCACGATCTGGTCCGTGAGCTTCTCCGTTGATGTACAAAGAACACATTCCGCAGATCCCTTCACGGCAGTCGTGGTCGAATGCGATCGGTTCCTGACGTGAATTAACTAACTGTTCGTTCAATTGGTCCAGCATTTCCAGGAATGAACTATCCGTTGAAACATTGTCCAATTTGTATGTTTCCATACTTCCTTTCGAATTGACGTTCTTTTGACGCCAGATCTTCAGGTTAATATTTATTGTTTTTGATGCCATAACTTTTAGTTATTAGTTATTAGGCAATAGGCATTAGCCTGGTACCTAATCAAAATTTTTATTATTTATCGTCCAATTTTTTGATGAAGGCATTAAGCATTTTACCTTCCTCAACTATTTGGTTCTTTATTTTATTGTATAATTCCTTCTCAGCAATATAATCTAAGCGCTCAGCAAGAATCAGGTGTGTTTCCAGTTCAAACAATGATCCTCTGGAAATCTTAACAAACTGGCTATAGCTTTTCGTTGATTGTCTGCCATATCCCTCTGCGATATTTGCGGAAATGGATGAAGCTGATCGTTTTATCTGACTTGTAAGAGCAAACTTTTCTGTTTCAGGAAAATCTCTCGTTAAAGAATATACATCAACAGCCAAGTCTATTCCTTTCTGCCAAATCAGTAAATCTTTATAAGAATTTATGCTCATTACTATTGCCTGTTTAACTATTGCCTGATTATTTATAATTTCTTGCTGCGATCTTAATATATTCGTAGTTCAATACTTCCTTGTGTAACTCGGATTGGTTAATGTCCATTCCTTTATATTCCCAGGCTCCAACAAAGTTGAAGTTCTCGTCGTCACGCAAAGTTTCACCTTCTGCATCCTGGTACTCCTCACGGAAGTGACCACCACAGGATTCGTTACGCTGTAAAGCATCTTTTGCCATTAATTGGCCCAATTCCAAGAAGTCAGCTACGCGAAGTGCTTTCTCCAATTCCGGGTTCAATTCGTTTGCATCTCCGGGAACGTAAACCTCTTTGTAGAACTCTTCACGCAAAGCTGCAATCTCGGAAATAGCTTCCGTCAATCCTTGTACATTGCGTCCCATTCCTACTTTGTTCCACATGATATGGCCCAAACGTTTGTGGAAATGGTCGACTGTTTTTGTTCCGTTGTTCGTTAAGAATTTGGAGATCAAATCCTTCACATGGTTCTCAGCTTCTTCGAATTCAGGTAAATCAGTAGAGATTTTTCCTGTGCGGATATCTCCTGCCAGGTAATCGGAAACCGTATAAGGCAAAACAAAATATCCGTCTGCCAATCCCTGCATCAATGCAGAAGCTCCCAGACGATTTGCTCCGTGATCGGAGAAGTTTGCTTCACCTGCTACGAAACATCCCGGAATAGTTGATTGTAAGTTGTAATCAACCCAAACACCACCCATTGTGTAGTGAACTGCCGGATAAATCTTCATCGGAGTTTCGTACGGGTTCTCATCGGTGATTTTTTCATACATCTGGAACAAGTTCCCGTATTTCTCTTCCACCCATGCTTTACCCAGTTTTTGGATCTGTTCTTCGGTCGGATTTTGATTTCCGGAAGTATGGGCAGCTTGTTTTCCTTTTGCTGTGATTTCAGCTGAAAAATCCAGGTAAACACCTTCCATGGTATCGTTTGCCTCAATTCCGAAACCAGCATCACAACGCTCTTTTGCAGCACGTGATGCAACATCACGAGGAACCAAGTTACCAAATGCCGGATATCTTCTTTCTAGGAAATAATCACGGTCTTCTTCTGCAATTTCGGTTGGCTTCATTCTGCCTTCCCGAATTGCTTCAGCATCTTCTTTTTTCTTTGGCACCCAGATACGTCCGGAGTTACGCAATGATTCGGACATCAAAGTCAGTTTCGATTGGTTTGTTCCGTGTACCGGAATGCAGGTCGGGTGAATCTGTACATAGCAAGGATTTGCAAAATAAGCACCGCGTTTGTGTGCTTTCCATGCTGCTGTAACATTTGATCCCATTGCATTGGTTGAAAGGAAGTAAACGTTTCCGTATCCACCCGTACATAAGATTACCGCGTGTGCAGAATGACGCTCAATTTCTCCGGTAATTAAGTTACGTGCAATGATTCCGCGTGCTTTTCCGTCAACTTTTACCAGGTCAAGCATTTCATGACGGTTGAACATCTGAACATTTCCCAAACCGATCTGGCGGGAAATTGCCGAATAAGCTCCAAGCAATAATTGTTGTCCGGTTTGTCCTGCTGCGTAGAACGTACGTTGTACCTGTGTACCACCGAATGAACGGTTGTCAAGCAAACCTCCGTACTCGCGGGCAAAAGGAACTCCCTGAGCCACACACTGGTCGATGATGTTTCCGGAAACTTCCGCCAAACGATGAACGTTGGCTTCTCTTGCACGGTAGTCACCACCTTTGATGGTATCGTAAAATAAACGGTAAATAGAGTCACCGTCATTTTGATAATTCTTTGCTGCATTGATCCCTCCCTGCGCTGCAATGGAGTGAGCTCTGCGCGGAGAATCCTGGAAACAAAATGCTTTCACATTGTATCCCATTTCTCCAAGAGATGCTGCTGCTGCTGCTCCTGCCAAACCTGTTCCTACAACAATGATGTCAATTTTCGGACGGTTATTCGGTGCAACTAAGCGCAAGTGGTCTTTGTAGTCAGTCCATTTTTTTGAAATGTGACCTTCTGGTATTTTTGAATCTAGAATAGACATAAGTACTTTTTTGAATGTTATCTATTTAAATAAATCATGACTGGAATAATAGCGAATGCCAATGGAACGACGATCGAGAAAGCCTGGCCCACAAAACGGATAAGCCCATTGTATTTGCGGTGGTTCAATCCCAATGACTGGAATGATGAACCGAATCCGTGCCACAAGTGGAACATTAGAACGAACATGGAAATAACATACAAAATAACTGCTGCAAGTGCCCATTCATTTGCTTCGCCGCCTTGTTCGGTATGACCAAAGAAGTTCATGACAACCGTATGTAAATCGCGAATTCCTTCTGCTTTATGCAATTTGGTATTTACATCGATCAGTTCCGTGTCTTCCACTTTCACCAATTCCTGTGATTGACCTGATTCAGCATCCTTTGCTGCCACTTCTAGGTAGTTGCCATTGGTAGTTAGCGCTGATTTCAATGTGATTTTGCGATTAACAGGAGCACCGGTCATCGGGTCCTGACCAATTTGCATATCCACAGTATTCTCTACATAGTGCAATGGAACAGTTTCAGCTATTTTTTGCTTGTACCAGAAATTGGCCATGTGCGTGCAAATGAAGATCAGGATAAGCGTACCCAAAATCGCCATGTTGCGGGAAGCAGTGGATGAATTCGTTCCCGGTTTGTTGTACGCGTAGTTTTTCGGACGAGCTTTTTTGTTTTGTACAGCCAGGTACAACCCAATACAGGCATGAGCCAGGATAGAGAAGTAAGTGACATAAGCCAGGATCTTGATAAAGATATTGTGGCCCATGAAGTATGCATACTCATTAAACGCACGCCTTCCTTCCTCTCCTGTTTTAGTGATTAGCTGCAGGTTCCCCAGCAAGTGTCCGATAAGAAAGGTGATCAGGAAAAGACCGGTGAGGGCCATCCAATACTTCTTTGCTAATGAGGACGTAAATATTCCAGATTTACTCATAG
>CAMLDR010000177.1 GCA_946478775.1 uncultured Flavobacteriales bacterium | reverse complement strand
AGCATATGACAACTCAATGGGTCTTCAACGAAGTTGCAACAATTACGGAGAAAAATATCCAACAATTAAAATCGAAGTTTTCAAACTATTCAGAAAATCAATTAAACTGGAAACCCGACGCTTCTACCTGGAGTTTAGCTGAAATTTTTGCTCATTTGAATGCGTACGCCAAATTTTACCATACGACCTTGAATGACCGCATTGACCGGACCCGTTTCCGGATTCCGCGGATCAATTATACCTCATCGCCTTTGGGGAAATCTGCCTGGATGTCGATGAAACTGGGAAATGCCCGCAATGTGAAACGCAAATTCAATGCTCCGGCAGAATACAATCCTTCGGTAAATCTTTCTTTGGTAAGCGGTGAAGAGATCAAAGCCTTACTGGAAGGACAAAACGAATTTCTTTCCATCATCGAAAAATCGGTGGGAGTCTCCCTGAAAAAAGTGAAAGTCCCTATCTCCATTTCTAAACTGGTGCGCCTCAGACTGGGCGACGCTTTATTGTTTGTTGCTTATCACAACGAACGGCATATGGAACAGGCATTGAAACTGACTAAAAATCCTCAATTTCCTAAAAAGTGAACAGACTTCAGGCATTTTGTAAAGCTAGCATTGCTCCGGTTCGTGCTGAAGCGAGCGATCGTTCTGAATTAGTAACACAGCTTTTATTTGGTGAATTGGTAGAAATTACTGAAATAGCTGATAATTGGGTGAAGATCCGTTCATTTATGGATGGGTACGAAGGCTGGATTGATCACAAACAAATTCAAGATTTAAGAGAGAAAGAATTTTCCCGCTGGTTGGATGGTTTGGTTGTGGAACACTCGGAATTCCGCATTGTTGAAGGACCGGAAGGAAGACAAATTTTACCCAAGGGTTTTTTTCGTCCGGGAGATTATGAAGAAACCTTTCAGATCGGCAGATCAACTTATCGTTTTTTAAATGAAGCAGGAGTTTTTCCTTTTTCAATCATCGATTTTGCCCTTACGTATTTAAATGCGCCTTATTTGTGGGGAGGAAAAACGCTATTTGGAATCGATTGTTCCGGATTCATGCAGCAGATTCACCGGGTTTTTGCTTATCAATTGCCGCGAGACGCATCTCAACAGGCGGAATTGGGGCAGTTGATCGAATTTGAGGAACGGGAGCCCGGAGACCTGGCTTTTTTCATTTCCGATACCGGGAACATCCATCACGTAGGTTTGCTGATTAATAAAGATGAGATTATTCATGCTCACGGGTATGTGCGCATTGACGATTTCAATCAACAAGGCATTATACGGAAAATAGACGGAGTGCATTCACACAAACTGCATTCCATTAAGCGATTGTGAGTAAGGCCTCGGTTTTTGAGGAAATCAAACTATATTTGCCAGACCTAAAAGGTTCAAATGTTCAAACCCCGATAGCTATCGGGATAAAAGGGTTCAAATTTGGAACTATTGAACGTTTAAACTTTTTGAACTAAAAAAGGAATGAACTTTTGAAAGCTTGATCCTTAGGATAGAAAATAAATTGTAATAGATAAATAAATTGAAACAGGCATGAAACGCGACCAGGAAGTATTTGACTTAATTGCTGCAGAAAGACAGCGTCAGGAACATGGAATTGAATTAATTGCGTCTGAGAACTTTGTCTCTGATGAGGTGATGGAGGCAATGGGTTCTGTATTGACTAACAAGTATGCAGAAGGACTTCCGGGGAAACGCTATTATGGCGGCTGTGAAATTGTGGATAAAGTGGAGCAATTGGCGATCGATCGTTTGTGTAAATTATTCGGTGCGACCTGGGCCAATGTGCAGCCGCATTCCGGAGCGCAGGCAAATGCCGCTGTTTTCTTAGCTTGTTTAAAGCCGGGAGATAAAATTCTTGGTTTTGATTTGTCTCATGGCGGACATTTAACTCACGGTTCTTCGGTGAACTTCTCCGGGAAATTGTACGAACCGCATTTCTACGGGGTCAACAAAGAAACCGGATTGGTGGATTACGACATGATGGAAGAAGTAGCGAAACGCGAAAAACCCAAAATGATCATTTGCGGTGCTTCGGCTTATTCCAGGGATTGGGATTATGCTCGTATCCGTCAAATTGCCGACGAAGTAGGAGCATTGATCTTAGCTGATATTTCGCACCCTGCAGGATTGATCGCAGCGGGATTGTTGAATGATCCTTTAGACCATTGTCATATCGTTACTACAACGACACACAAAACCTTGCGCGGGCCACGCGGAGGTGTGATCATGATGCGCAATAACTTTGACAATCCATTCGGATTGAAATGGAATAACGGAAACCCGAAATCGATGGCAGCGTTATTAGATGCAGCCGTATTCCCGGGAATCCAGGGTGGACCGCTGGAGCACGTGATTGCAGCTAAAGCAGTAGCATTCGGCGAAGCATTATCCGACGGATACAAAACATACATGGCACAGGTGAAGAAGAACGCGGCATTGATGGCAGACGAATTCGTGAAACTGGGATACAAAATCATTTCCGGAGGAACAGAAAACCACAGCATGCTGATTGATTTGCGTTCAAAAGGAGTGACGGGTAAAGACGCTGAGAACAACCTGGTTTTGGCAGACATTACGGTCAATAAGAACATGGTTCCGTTCGATACGGAATCGCCGTTCGTGACATCCGGAATCCGTGTGGGAACGTCAGCAATTACTTCCCGCGGAATTAAGGAAGCAGACATTCCTGTAATTGTGAAACTGATTGACCGGGTATTGACTAATATCGGAGATGAAGAGACGATTAATAAAGTACGTTCGGAAGTGAATGCCTTGATGAGCTCACGACCGTTGTTTACGTGGTAAAATAAAAAAAACACATAACAAGTAGGGGCGGAAAATTTTCCGCCCCTACTTTTTTATTTTTACCACATAGATAGATAGTTCACATAGGTAATCCATGGAATTTTATTTCTCACTTTTGTGAGTTACAAACTATGTTCCTATGTGGTTTTATTTTGAATCGAGACCAGGTAATGCTTACTGTCTTGCCAAAAGCTTTGCGGAAACTTTATAAGATGCAGTGAAAGTCAATCCTTTTTGCTGCGTGGTAAAAGTCGTTAGTGCTTTTTGATACCAGGAAGGATCGGTGGCTTTCTTTTTGAAATGCTCGTGGATTTCCATGTCGTACAAAGTACCGTCGAGCCACGCCTGAATTTCATAAATCCCGAGTCCAAAGTATTCTGCGCGCTGCAGTACGATTGCGAAATCCCATTCGTTGAAGTGGGGATTAGCCGACTCGTCGAAACCATCATTCACGTTTTTCAAATCAATAAATACTTTTTGTTCTAAGAATTCAGCCTGCTCCATATTACTTGTAAAAAATTTGTGCAAAGGTACGGAGAAATAAGTAATGGCGGTGAAGTGGAATGGGATTTGGTTTTGCATGTTAATAAAACTGTTAATTGTTCAGTTATAAACAAAACGACGCTTAACAACGCTTTACCTATGCTTTACCTACGCTCTACCTACCTAGTATGTATGCTTGATGTACTTAGGACCTAAAACGGTGCTTCGGCCTAAAATAACTATACCCGTTATTAATTAAATCGGGATGTTGTTATACGTAGGTATCTCGTACTATTTTCATTTAAACTTTCTAATAAAGCATCTTTAGTATAGAACAATTGAATTGAACTCTTGATCAATCAGATTATGATTAATTTTAAGGTGAAATTTAATACCGTATTCAAAAGGATATGAAGCTTCCACAGTACCTTGATTCCGCTGCAACAACTCCCGTTGATGAGAGAGTTTTAAAGGCTATGTTGCCTTATTTTACAGAATTGTTTGGGAACGCGAGCAGTAATCATGTTTATGGTAAAATCGCTAAAAATGCTATAGAGGAATCAAGGAAACATATTGCTCAACTAATTAATGCCGATTCAAAAGAAATCTACTTTACTTCAGGAGCCACAGAATCGATTAATTGGGCTTTAAAGGGATTCACGAAAGGAAATCATATAATTACAGTTAAAACAGAACATAAAGCAGTTTTGGAAACTTGTTCTTACTTGGAAGAGTTAGGATGTGAAGTTTCTTATTTAAATGTAGATGAGAAAGGACTAATTAACTTGGAGGAGCTAAAGCAGACTATTAAAGATGATACCGGACTAGTTTGTGTGATGTATGTAAATAATGAAATTGGAATAATACAGGAGATTCAAGCAATTGGTAAAATATGTAAGGAAAAAGGCGTTGTTTTTTTCTGTGATGCCACCCAGGCAATAGGTAAAGTCCCTGTTGATGTGGATCTTGATAATATCGATATGCTTTGTATGTCTGCGCATAAATTTAATGGACCAAAAGGAATAGGTGTACTTTATATCAAATCCGGAATTAAATTAACGCCATTGCTTCATGGAGGTGGACAAGAAAACGGAATGCGAGCGGGAACTTACAATACTCCCTTAATTGTTGGAATGGGGGAAGCAGCTAAAATTGCCTTTGAAGAATTTGGTGAGAAGGTAAAATCTTTGGAAGCCAGAAGGATGGAGATCGAGAATTACTTCACCTCAAAAAGCATTGGGTTGATTAATTTTAAGGATCAACCAAGAGCACCGCATATTATAAGTGTAAGTTTATTAAATACAAATGCGGAAGATTTCTTGATTGAAAAAAACAAAGAATTTGTTGCTTCAACCGGAAGCGCTTGTAATTCTAATATTATGACTCAATCTCATGTGCTTTTGGCAATTGGAGATGAGAGTGAAAAAAACATAAGAATATCACTTAGTTAAATTTAGAATGAATACATATCAGAATCTAAAACACCTTTAAATAAATCCGATACTGTTTCTTCTTCAATAAAAGAATTTAAATTGGTCTCGCTATACGACATATAATAAATGATAATTATTTCAAAATGTGTTAGTTGTCGAAACAATATCAAATAATATTTTGATTTGTCTGTGATCGACTTCTCATCTTTAATATGTTGAATTATTACATCTATGCTGCCAAGATAAAGAGGTAAATCCAAGGGGAATTGTTTTAATAGCTCATCCCCACATTTTTTTATTCTTTTGTCCAAATTTGATACTTCCGAACTGTTCATCATCCCCTTAAACCGACTGAAAACTAATTGGAAACAATTTTTCCCCACAGATTCTTCAATATCCATATTTTGAACATTTAAATTATGGAAATTCAATAAGTTGTAAAATGATGTTTCAAAACTTTGAATAGAAAATTGTTGTCTTGTATCGTTAATTTGATCCTGTTGGAGGATAAATGCCATAAAAACGAGAAGTGAGCCTGATAAAGTCCAAAATGCACCTGCAACACCTCCCACATAATCACCGATTATGTTAATTGGTTCTTTTGAGCCATGAACATAAATCAATGAATATAAACCGACACAAAATGAAATTAGTGCCGCAATTCCCAAGATCCATAAAGTCCGTTTAATTAATTTTTTCTTGCTTAGAAATTCCATTAACCTAATGTTTTTGGCTTTAGATGATTAATACAAATCGTTTTATAATCTGGTTCCAAAAGATTTGTTTTTAGTTGTCTGTAAATTGTTTTAACTTCTATAATTACTTGATTTAATATTTCATCTATATTAATAACTTGGGTTATTTCATCATAAGTTACTTCATTAATTCTCTTATTAAAATTTGCCCCAACAAAATCTCCTACTTTGGAAATAAATCTACTAGTAACAATTCTTACATCTGGTGAATTCAAAATCGCATTCTGGTCATTGTAAAATTCATCCTCCTTTTGTATAAGACGTAAAATTATATTTTTGAAAAGAGGCCAATCAGTCGGTTGAATTTCTCTAATTAAATTATTCTTGTATTCAGTCAAGGCATATACCCATACCTCTTTTTCTATTTCTTCAAGTCTAGTCTGAAAATTATTTATAGAATCATGAAATTGTGTTCTCATGGATCTGTGAAAAGTATCAAGAGCTTTAATTAATCCTGTTTGAAAAGCTACTGACCTAAAGGTCTCATAAGCTTTTGATACCATATCGCTTTTGATATTAAACTTTGAATTTCTCTCTTTAATAAATTCATCAATTATTCTTTCTGCAGAAGAAAAAATCTGGTATCCAGGTTGGTTCGGTTTTAATTTTCTAAAGACATAATAAAGACCTTCTCCACCCTTGAATAATTTGTCCCAAGCTTCCTGCCAGCTTTCAGTTGCCCATTCACTTGTTCTTTCGTCCTTCTGTTTTTGAAGTGTTTCGCATGCATCAAAATGGGGACCACATAAAGGAAACGAGGTCAGCAAATTATAATAATGTCTACCAAACTCATTATTGAAAGTTTTCTCAATATCCTCGAGGGATTTGTCAGTTTTAATTTCTTTATAATCATTATTGTCGTTATCTTGCTTAATTTCGACAATCCCAACAAAAGTGTCAAAATAATCCTCTAACCGTTCTTTATATTTCCGAACAGATGTTCCTCCTGCTTTCCATCTATGAAGTTTATTAAAATTCACATCTCCAAAAAACAACCAATCAAAAGCATAATTTATTGATTCAGGAACAATTACGGCAATGGTGATGGTTGATTGGTTTTGTTTTTTAAATTATCGTCATAATCAAACCCTGAATGGAAAAGTGATAAGGAAGTGTTTTTGAATCGATAGTTTTCGGCTATATAGCTATAAAAAAATCGCGTTAGTAGAGATGAGGGATTTTTATCATTTAATAAAATAAGTCTAGATGTACTAATGTATTTACTAGTATTATTTACATCAATAAACAATTGTCGTGATATTAATTCGGGTTTAATTTGTGTCTCTTCAGTATTTTTTGATTCGAACCATATTAGTGTCACTGGCAGATCTGCATTCAGTTTTGCTGGTAAATCGTGTTCGAGATGAGAATAAAAATTTTGATAAATTTGGTTTTTACCTTTTCCATCGAAGCTGCGTGAAATCGCTCGAAATGCATTAGACCGGTGCTGCCCATCAATAACTATTATCTCTGTTTTCGATAAATTAATTGATATTCTTGCCAAGGGAATATTATTGCCATCATCATCTCGATATTGTTCATATGTCCATCTTCCCTCGTAAGAATATTCATTCTTTGTCTTATCATAGGTTGCTTTAGGATATTTTACATCAATTTCTGAATTATTTCTAGAATGCAGAAAATCAGACGGCATCAAAACACTCAAAATTGAAGGAAAAAAAGTAACGTGAGATTTAATATGATCTTTGTTAATTAAATAAGGGATTAATTCCTTGGCTACTCGATTATCATTAAGATCTCGTTGCAATAACTGTTGTAAATCTTCAATCGATGAGGTTTCTGTCTTTTCTCTCATTGGAGAAAGCCTCTTCAAGAGATCATGATAACTGGATCCTTCCTCGCGGTTGTTAGCGATGGTGGAGAAATATTTTATTACAATATTACTATTATTGGTTTCAAATTCACCAATCGTGCCATGGAGTTGAATAGCGGCTGAGTTTGTACTACTAAATTTCATAATTAAAGATTTCCAATTATTGGACGAAATGTTCGGTTTATGTAATATTCTAAATCAACTAAATCCTCATCATCAAAAGAGTCCGATTTAATTGTCATGACTTTTACGATAAAATAGTTAAGCGATATTTTATTTTTAAAAGATTCTTTTCCAAGTGTATTGAATAAATAACTACTTATTCTTTTGGCAAAAGATGAAGATTCAGTGTCTGAATCAAGTTCTACAATAACATTATCAAATGCTTCATCGAATGGTGCAGGATTATCAATAAATTTTCTTAATTCTTTGATGTGCAATTTTAGACGGTCATCAAGATTAATTGATCGTCCCACATACAATGGGTTGCTAAAAAGTAAGCTGGTCATTCTCAATATTTTTTGATGATCTTGCCCTGTAAAATCAAAACTAGATAGTTTACTATTTAGCTTGTCGTTAAGCTCGTAATCTACTATTCCTTTGTATTGCTCTCCTAATTTGCTTTTAATTCCAGTTTCAAACTTTTTATCCCAAAATAGGGTATGATAAGATTTTAAGGAACTGTTATCTCCAAAAGGTGGAGGGAGTAGATACCAAGCATAAATACCTCGCCCTAATTTTTTGTTTAATTCCTGTAAATCAGTAATTGTATAATAATCTACATCAATTAAATCTAAACCATTTTTAATAGGGCTTGTCTGGAAATAGTGGTTTAAGTTTTTATATGCCATCGTTTAAACAAAACAACTTACACAACCTTCTCCTTCAGCATCTAGAATAGCGTCCTTCCAAGATTTTGACCGGTTGTTTCGGTTCATACGTAAATAGTGTTCTTTTTTTATACTAGCTACTCTTTCTGTTTGGGATAGTTCTACCAACGTTTCTGAATCCATCCAGGAATAACCATCTTTTTCATATTCTGTGGCTTGAGCATAGAGATCTGGATGGGTTTCCAAAAGCCAAACCCATTCTATTT
>CAMLDR010000176.1 GCA_946478775.1 uncultured Flavobacteriales bacterium | reverse complement strand
TATTGTTGTTGGAACCGTTTAGAAGAAAGATGCCGGAAAAGACTTGCCCCAGCGCTGCGCTGCCATCGGGAGTGGTGCCAAGGTAATTGCCCTGCACAAAATTCCGAACCGCTGCTTGATTTGTAGAAGTGACATATTGCTCATCTTGTTTTAGTTAGCGTGATTCACCAGTTCACCCATCAGTGTGGCTGAAGTATAATCAGTGATTTTCACGAATACGTACTGGCCTTTTTTCGAATCTCCTTTTGGAAAAACAACTTTTGAATTTCTTCCGTCTCTTCCGCAGAAATGTTCTGCAGACCTTTTGGAAGGGCCTTCCACCAATACTTTGGCAATTTTCCCGACCTGGTTTTTGTGAGAAGCAGCCGCGTTATTCAATTGCAGGGCAATAATTTCTTCCAGGCGTTTTCCTTTCACTTCTTCCGGCACGTCATCTGCAAATTTGCGTTCTGCTAATGTTTTCGGGCGCTCTGAATATTTAAACATATACGCAAAATCATAGCCGACTTCACGCATCAAAGAAACGGTTTCGTTGTGTTCTTCATCTGTTTCTCCGCAGAATCCGGTAATAATATCCGTTGAAATGGCACAGTCCGGAATAATGCGCCTGATAGCAGCAATACGCTCCAGGTACCATTCACGGGAATACCCGCGGTTCATGCGCTCCAGCACATCGGAATTCCCGGATTGAACCGGTAAATGAATATACGGACAAATATTTTCGTATTTCGCCATGATCTCCAGTACGTCATCCGTCATGTCTTTCGGGTGAGAAGTAGAAAAGCGGATACGCAGGTCCGGGTGGATCAAAGCAACCATCTCCATTAATTGAGAAAAGTTGGTTGTCGGGATCGATTCATCCTTGATGACTCCTTTACTGCTCATATTCCAGCGGTAGCTGTCTACGTTTTGTCCCAACAAAGTCACTTCTCGGTATCCGTTAGCGAACAAATCTTTGCATTCCTGAACGATTGTCTGCGGATCTCTTGAACGCTCTCTTCCTCTTGTAAACGGTACCACACAGAAAGAGCACATATTGTCGCAGCCACGAGTAATCGTAACAAACGCACTTACGCCACCCTGGTCCATTCTCACAGGAGAAATATCTGCATAAGTTTCTTCACGGGAAAGCAGTACGTTTACTGCGCGCTGTCCGGTTCCTACTTCGTCGATCAGATTCGGAAGGTCGCGGTAAGCATCGGGTCCGGCAACCAAATCCACCAATTGTTCTTCTTCAAGCAATGCCTGTTTCAAACGCTCAGCCATACATCCCAAGATTCCAACCACTAAATGAGGCTGGTCTGCTTTGCGCTTTTTAAATTCAGTCAGACGATTTCGAACGCGTGTTTCTGCATTCTCACGGATAGAGCAGGTGTTGATGAGTACCACATCCGCTTCGTCAATGTTTCGGGTGGTGGTGTAACCTTCTTTCGTCATAATGGAAGCTACTACTTCACTATCGCTGAAATTCATTTGACAACCGTAACTCTCCACATAAAGTTTTTTGGAACCGTTTCCGCCTTCCAGGATGATTGCTTCTCCTTGTCTGCTTTCGTCGATAACTTTATTTACACCGTGATTCTCTAACATGCTTGAATTTTAAAGTGTGCAAAAATAGTTTTTATGACAGACGTGTCAAAATGTCATGGCATAATACGTGTTAATTTTTTAGAAAAGAAAGGTGATTTTTCGGTAAAATTTTGGTTTTGAAAAAAATCTAAACTAAAGTTTAAATAAGGAGCGAGGTTTTATTCAATTCGGGATAGCTTGTTTTTTGTTTTTAAATCCATTTATATTTGTGCACCGTTTCGAATCGTTTCGAGCCGAAAATTTAGATAGCATGAGTAAGAATTTAGTAATAGTTGAGTCACCTGCAAAGGCAAAAACCATTGAAGGGTATCTAGGAAAAGACTTTACTGTAAAATCAAGTTTTGGACACGTGCGCGATTTGGCTTCGAAAGGATTAGCTATTGATGTGGAAAACAATTTTGCTCCTGAATACGAGGTCAGCCCCGATAAGAAAGCACTCGTTGCCGAACTGAAGAAATTAGCAAAAGAATCCGATGTGGTTTGGCTCGCGACCGATGAGGACCGGGAGGGAGAAGCTATTTCCTGGCACTTATACGAAACCCTTGGATTGGCAAAAAAAGACACCAAACGGATCACTTTTAATGAAATCACAAAAGGCGCAATCTTAAAAGCAATTGAAAATCCGCGTGAGATTAATAAGCCTTTGGTTGATGCACAGCAGGCAAGACGCGTACTGGACCGTTTGGTGGGATTTGAACTTTCACCGGTGCTTTGGAAAAAAGTAAGACCAAGTCTTTCCGCGGGCCGTGTGCAATCTGTTGCAGTGCGTTTGATCGTTGAGCGTGAAAAAGAAATTCAAAACTTCCATGCAGAGAACTATTTCCGTGTTACGGGAGAGTTCCTGAAAGGAAAAGAGCGTATTAAAGCCGAAGTTTCCAAGCATTTCGGAACAGATACAGAAGTGAATTCCTTTTTGGAAAACTGTGCGAAAGTGGATTTCCAGGTATTGGACGTTCAGCAAAAACCGGCTAAGAAAACTCCTGCATCTCCGTTTACAACATCTACTCTGCAGCAGGAAGCTTCATTGAAAATAGGATTCTCCGTTTCAAAAACCATGCAGGTTGCACAAAGATTATACGAAGCAGGACACATTACTTATATGCGTACCGATTCCGTGAATTTATCGGAAACGGCGATGACCGGTGCGAAGAATGAAATCCTTTCGGCTTATGGAAAAGAATATTCCCATCCGACGAAATACACGAATAAGAACTCGAATGCACAGGAAGCTCACGAAGCAATCCGTCCGACGAATTTTGCCATGCATGCTTTAAGTTTTGGCGAACGTGATGAAGTGCGTTTGTATGATCTGATCTGGAAACGCGCCATTGCTTCTCAAATGAGCCATGCGGAACTGGAAAGAACAACCATTTCCATCGGAGATCAAAAGCTTCCGGAAATTTTCCAGGCAAAAGGAGAAGTGATCAAATTTGATGGTTTCCTGAAAGTTTACCTGGAAACAAACCTCGAAGACGAAGAAAACGACAGTGAAACAGAAGGATTACTTCCTGCGGTTCAGGTCGGAGAAATCCTAAACCGTGATTTTATTCGTGCAACCCAGCGATTCACAAGACCTTCGGCGCGTTACGTAGAAGCTTCTTTGGTGAAGAAATTGGAAGAATTGGGAATCGGTCGTCCTTCCACTTATGCGCCAACGATTTCTACGATCCAGAAACGTGGATATGTAGAGAAACAGGAGCGGGATGGAGAGGAGCGTGCTTACCAGGTGCTGGAATTGAGGGGTTCTGAGATTGCTAAGCAAACAAAAAAAGAAATTACCGGTAAAGAGAAAAATAAATTGTTCCCGACAGACATCGGGATGGTGGTGACTGATTTCCTGGTAGATCATTTTGGCGGGATCATGGATTACCATTTCACGGCTGAAGTAGAAGAACAATTCGATGAAATTGCACGCGGAAAAATGGAGTGGACAGACATGTTGTCGTCGTTCTACAAACCTTTCCACCACAATGTGGAGGACACACTGGAGCATTCTGACCGCGCTACAGGTGAGCGTGAATTGGGAATTGATCCGGAATCCAATAAAAAAGTCATCGCGCGCATTGGCCGTTTCGGACCGATGATCCAGATCGGTGACGAGAAAGAAGATGGCGATAAACCACGTTTTGCTTCTTTATTGAGCACACAAAGTATCCATACGATTTCGCTCGATGAGGCACTTGGATTGTTCCAGCTGCCAAAAAGTTTGGGAGAATACAAAGGTCAGACAGTGGAAGTAAACATTGGCCGTTTCGGACCGTATGTTAAATTTGGAGAGCAGTTTATTTCCCTGGCAAAAGGGGATGATCCGATGGACTTTACAATGGATCAGGCGCAGGTGTTGATTGATTCAAAACTGCAGGCAGATGCTCCGATTGGAACTTACGAAGGTTTACCCGTTCAAAAAGGAGTAGGCCGTTTCGGACCGTTTATCAAATGGAATGGAATTTTCATTAATGTCAGCAAGAAATACGATTTTGATAACCTGAGCCAATCCGATATCGATACACTGGTTGCAGAGAAAATCCAGAAGGATATTGATAAAGTCATCCATGATTGGAAATCGGAAGGAATCCGTGTGGAAAAGGCACGCTGGGGGAAAACGGTGATCCTGAAAGGGAAATTGAAAATCGAATTGGCGAGCACTGTTGATGCCGCAGCACTGACTCTTGAAAAAGTGAAAGAAATGATCGAAAAGAAGGCTCCTGCTAAGAAAAAAGCTCCCGCGAAGAAGGCGCCGGCTAAGAAAAAGTAACTGAAAGTTAAAAGTGAGAAGGTAAAAGGTAGAAGTGTTTTTAACTTCTTTCCTTGATAATTTTGTCAATTCATCATTGATAATGATTTTTCACTTTTTACCTTCTCACTTTTCAATTCTCTGAGTTATTAACTTTCCACTCTTTATTCTTAATTGAACTTCAGGTTTCAGTAAATCCTCATTCGCTTATTTTTGCTGAAATACATCACAGAATGAAGGATATATCGATTTATTTCAGCGAAGTTAGTTCTCTTGAGAACCCTGTTTCCGAATCCCTGGGCGAATTTATCGCTCGAAATGACGGAACCGGTTTCCCTGAAATAGATCAGGCAGGTATTGCCATCATTTACGTTCCTGAATTCAGGAATGGTGAATTGGCTTTACACGGACAAACAGATGACCGTTTCAGAAATCAGTTAAACACTTTTTTTCCTGCAAGCAGCTGGAATTTTAAAATCTACGACCTAGGAAACCTGATGCCGGGAGAAAGGGTAGAGGATACCTACTTCGCATTGAGACAAGTGGTAGCAGAATTGGTAAAGAAATCCGTTATCCCGATTGTAATAGGTGGTTCACAGGATCTTACGTACGCCATGTATCAGGGCTACGAGGAGTTGGAACAGCTGATCAATGTCCTGAATGTCGATTCTAAACTGGATTTAGGCGATCCCGAACTTCCCATTGGTAAAGATGCCTATGTCAGTAAATTGCTGATGCATCGTCCGTGTTATCTTTTTAATTTGTCTGTGATCGGATATCAAACACCACTTGTAAAAGCTTCGGAAATTGACCTTTTCGAGAAGTTGTTCTTTGATGCGGTGCGTTTGGGCGAGTTTAAAGGCGATTTTCGAATTGCAGAACCATTGCTTCGGAATACTGACCTGTTAAGCATTGATCTTCAATCCATCAAAGCATCGGATTTTAAGGGTAAATACTTTTCTCAACCAAACGGATTGGATAATCAGGACGTGTGTCAGATTGCAAAGTATGCCGGGATCTCAGATAAACTAACATCGATAGGCTTGTTTAATCTGCTGCCGGGAGATATTGCTGAAAGTGCCCATGCCGAAATTGCGCAGATCATTTGGTATTTTATCGACGGGTATTCCCAAAGGGTTGGTGACTTCCCAATAGGCTCAAAAAAGGATTATACTAAGTTTACAGTTTTTCTCGACGAAATAAATCACGACATTATTTTTTACCGCAGCAACCGTTCTGAGCGCTGGTGGATGGAGGTTCCGTATCCTCCGAAAGAAGGAATTAAATACGAAAGACACCACATGGTTCCGTGTGATAAGTCACAGTACAGCAATGCGTTGAATGGAGACATACCCAACCTGTGGTGGAAGACCTATCAAAAGTTAGGGTAACCTTTTGTGGATTCCTCCGTTATAAGAACTTGTGTTAAATATTTATCTCATCAACATTTCATTGTGGAAAAGATGAGTTGATTGCATTAAAAAATTTTGTTTGTTCCAAAAAATACTTATTTTAGTCGCCAATTGGCTAAAATTTGTTAAAGCCAAACATGTTAAAACCATAATTAGGACCCTTTAATATGAATAAAACGTTACGTATTCTATCAGCGTTTGTGTTGTGTTCTTTCGGAGCTTCTGCTCAGCAAGATATTGCATTGACACATTTTATTTACAATAAGTTCGCCATCAACCCGGGCGCCACTGGTATTGAAGAAGGGTTGTGTGGAAATTTAATTTATCGCAATCAATGGGATAAAGTAAATGGAGCGCCGAATTCCGTAGTCTTTAATGCTGAGGCAAACATGGAAAGCTTTGGTAAATGGACCGGAGGATTTGGATTGAATTTCACTCACGATGCAATTGGTTTTAACAGACAAAACAATGTGATGCTGAATTATTCGCATCATTTGACTTTGGGAGACGGAAGGCTTGGTCTTGGAGTAGGTGTCGGAATGGTGAACTTTGGTATGAGTCCAACATGGATCGGGCCACAGACTCAGATTGACCCCACTTTTCCTGGCGCAAGTTCTGCAATTACCTTTGATGTGAATTTTGGTATTTACTACCGCGCTCAAAACTGGTTCGCAGGGTTGTCTTCCACTCACTTGCAAGCTTCCACATTGAATTTGACAAGTCAGTTTCCTTTGGGAAGCAGTACGGGGAATGTTCCTTACGACTTAGCTCGTCACTACTATGCAATGGGAGGTTATACTTTCAGAGCTCTTGGTCCTGGTGATTTGGATATTCAGGGAACGTTACAAACAGACTTGTTGAAATATTCAGGGAATATTAATGCTCGATACATCTTTAAAGGTTTCCTTTACGGGGGGCTTGGATTCAGAAACAGTGATGCGGTTTCCGTATTGTTGGGATGGAGAGCATTTAATATTACAAAACCAAAAAATAGAATGTTTATGTGGGTAGGATACTCTTACGATATCACAGTTGGCAGATTGTCAAAGGTTTCCAACGGTACTCACGAGATTGCTCTTAAGTTTTGTTATATTCCAATTATACCAATTACTAAAGCGCATCACCCTAAATGGTTGTAAAATCAAAAAAAAATTACAAATCTTTGTAACCATTTTTTATTCGATTCCGTTATATCGCAAAATTGATCCTGTAGAATGTTAACGATAAATCCGGAACTGTAAAATTGAACTAGAATGAAAAAACTGTTGTTTATCGGTTTAATTGGGGCCTTCATTGCCTCTTGTAGCTCACGTAGTGGCCACTTGACGGGGACATTAGGTCGTAGAGTCTATCAGCCTGAGATTCCTCTTGGGATGGTTTATGTTCCATCGGGCTCCTACATCATGGGAGAAAACGATCAGGATGTTCCTTTCTTGCACCAAACACGTGCAAAGACTGTGTCTGTCCAGGCGTTTTACATCGATCAGACTGAAATCACGAATAACGAGTATCGCCAATTCGTGGATTGGGTAAGAGACTCCATGGCTCGTGAACGAATTTATTCCGGATTGGAAGAAGACGAAGAAGCATCCCGCTACATCGACTACAGAGATATGTACTTTGATGAAGGTGCATTGGAGATGGTCGAATTCGAACCTTCTGACCGTGATGTGAATCGTGCGCAATTCTCATTGAACTGGGATCGTAGATTTTCCTACGATGATCCGGATTTGATGCCGTTGCTCGCAGATATGTATTATCCGCAGCCTGAGCGTTTCTACAAACGTCGCCAATTGGATACTCGAAAATTGAACTTCAAGTACTATTGGATTGACTTAAGAGAAGCGGCTAACAGAGGTCGTATCGAGATCGTTCACAATGGGGTGGATAAAGAAGGGAATGAGATCAGTCCGGAACACCGTGACCTGAACACACCTCCGCATCCATTTACAGAAGAGCCTCAAGGTTTGGATAAAGATTTAAGTTATTTCAACAAAAAAGGTCAGAGCACGGGTCTTCGTGGTCATGAGAATCGTCAGCGATTCATCATTGATGAAGAGATCAACGTGTATCCGGATACTTTGGTTTGGGTTCGTGACTTTACTTATGCATTCCACGATCCAATGACGAATATGTATTTCTGGCATCCGGCTTACGATAACTACCCTGTTATCGGTATTACCTGGGTACAGGCTAAAGCATTTTCGATCTGGAGAACTCAGTTATTGAACAGCTGGCTACAGGCAATGGGGGATTTATTCGTAAATGATTTCCGTTTGCCAACTGAAGCTGAATGGGAAAGAGCAGCTCGCGGAGATTTGAATAACTCACCATATCCTTGGGGGGGGCCTTATATCCGTAATCAGAGCGGATGTTTCCTTGGTAACTTTAAACCGATGAGAGGTCGTTACTTTGAAGACGGTGGTTTCCACACGGTGAAAGCATACTCTTACAATCCGAACGGATGGGGTCTTTACTGTATGGCAGGTAACGTTTCCGAATGGTGTGAAACTGCTTACGATGAAGCAATGTATGAGTTTTCTCATGACTTGAATACTGAATACAGATATGACGCAATGGACTGGGATCCACCTGCAATGAAACGTAAGGTTATCCGCGGTGGTTCATGGAAAGATGTCGGATATTACTTGCAAACTTCAACTCGTACATACGAGTACCAAGATACGGCTAAGTCGTACGTCGGGTTCCGAAATGTGGCAACACACTTAGGTCGCGGTGGACGTGAATTCTCAAAAGAGG
>CAMLDR010000175.1 GCA_946478775.1 uncultured Flavobacteriales bacterium | reverse complement strand
GTCCGAAAACTCAACGCTCAGTACTAGCGCCTTGAACTGGTAATCCACGATGTTGGCAGTGGTGATGGTTTGAGTATATTCTGGTAGTGCTTGTTCGATGGTTTCAGGAGAAATGCTTACCAAGAAATCATATGCTTCGATGATAGCCTTGCTTTTCTCTTCCACTTCCAATTTCAGAATGTCCCTGTAAAAGGCAACCGTTTTCTCGTACTTGCTTTTGGGAACTTTGATTGCAATATTAATTCCGGCTTCAAATCTCACATCCATGGTCTTATGATTTTTTTTCTATGTCAAGATAGTGTTTTATCATTCATTAATTGCCTGATTGACACCAGGTGTCCAAATAATACAATCGGAACTATAAATGTTGGAAGCCAGCTAAACGGGAAATTCAAAATTGCAATATTCGGTTGGTCAAAAGCAAATTTTTGAATCGGTGAAGGTGCTGACAATAAAGCGTTCACAACAATATTTATCAAAAGTCCAAGGCAGATAAAATTCCAAATCAAACTGATTCGCCGGCTACGTTTTGTTTTTGTTAATCCAAAGTAAGCAATAATAGGTGCAGAAATTCCAGCAAGAATGTCAAAGTTCCGGCCGTCAAAGGTCATTAACTCAGGAATTGCTTTGTGGAGGAAAAGACAATACAAAACCAGTTCAACCGGTATTCTCACCGTGTTTACATAAGTCAGGTTTTTGAGTGGTAAACTATCTATAAATTGCCTGCCTTTTGAGGTTGCGAACACTAAAATGATCGTTAGAATTGTCGGCAGAATTCCTATCAAAAGTATTTTGGGAGGAAAGGAATGAGTGTCCAGGTTGTAACTGTTCTTCAACGTCAAAACCGCTTGGATTGTCAGCCAAACTGTCAAACCTAAAAAAATCGGCATTGCTTTTTTCCGGGTCTGCTCCACATTTGAGTTTCTGATTGCCCAAATAAAAAGCACTAAAGTCGCAGCGGTTGTCAATCCGAAAGTAATCAGAATGTATGTAGGTAACTGGTCAATCATTTTCCGGATGGTTTCGATTAATGAGCTAATAAATTGATGGTTGCTCCGTTCGGGTCCTTCACAAAAAACCTTCTTACTCCCCAGGGTTCATCTGTTATCGGATAAACGATGTCACATTCTAGTCGTCTTGCCCGTTCATACAATGCATCCACATCAGAAACTTCCATTGAAAGGAATACCGCTGAGTTGTCTAACTTACTTTTTCCGTCAAATTGCAAAACGGATAGTTGAGAATTTGGATGATCTTTAGAAGCAAATGTCAAAATCCACTCCATGTCCATCACCAGTTCCATCTCTAAAAAGTCCATGTAAAACCGCTTGCTTTTTTCCAGGTCATTGGAGTAAATATTCGGAACGATGCGAAGGATTGAAGTTTCATTTTCCATTTTTCAATTTTTATCGGGAATACAATATGAAGTGATTGTCTGCAATTCATTGTCCTCATTAAATTCATAGACATCACAAGCAGATACAAAATTCACTCTTTCACCATCACGAATAAATTCAGCAGTTCCGCTAACTGCAACCCGGTTGTTGTCTTCCAGGATATGTATGGTCTTGAAATCTGTTGTTAGCGATTTAAAATACCCGGCAACCTGTGCACAGTTTTCCATTACCGCTTTCTTTCCGTCAAAAAAATCTTCGCCCACAACTGTCCATTGTACCTTGTCTGCTAAAACCGGATAGATCAATTCAAAATTTCCATTTGAAAATGCTTCTGCAATTTGTTTCTGTGTCATATAACGATTTGTTTAAATATACAATACTTTATGTCTACCTCGTCCTCGCCAGCCAGCTACTGGTTTATACAGTTACTAGTTTTTTGTTTTTTACACATTAAATTGCCTCAAGTGGTGGTCGTTGTGCTTAAAGACAAAAATTCCAATTTGGTCCTTCGTCATTTTACCGAAGAAATCGTGAACGAACTTGTCGTTTGAATAGTTTTCATAGGATTCAATCTGGCTTATCCAAATGGATTTTAACGAAGGCAAGTCCTCAACTGTTTTCTTCACTGTAAAGGGTTTTCCTGCCGGCATATTTTTACCAATGGGACTGTCGTCTTTTGTATTGCTTTTTAATGCCATTTTTCCAAATATTTTTCCCAGAAAACCTTGTTTGTAAACAAAATCTTTCTTGACTAAAACCCACTCATTCCATAGTGTACAATGCTTTGACATTTGATAAACATTCATCTTACCCCAAACAGCTGCCTTATTTTCGTTTAGTGAGTTAATTCTTTGCACTAACCCATCTCTTGTATCCTTGTCAAAGATTGTTTTCATTTGTCAAAGTTGTTTAGAGGTTGTAAAGAAAAATAATTACCTGAATCATCTTTGAATAATGCCTCCGTACCATAGAATTCTTTTGTTGGTGGTTTGATAAATTCTACGCCTTTTTCTTTCAGCTCTTCGTATGTAGCGAAAATGTCATTGCAGGTCAGTACACCACAACCAAATATTCCTTTTTTGATCAAATCGATTAATGATTCAGTAACTTCTTTTGGAAACATTTTGCTTTCCTTCACGGGAAATAATACCAGTTGCAAGTCTGGTTGTTCAGGCGGCGAAACTGTCAGCCAACGAGTATCCGGCCCCATTGGAATGTCGTCCACCAATTTGAACCCTAATTTATTCACATAGAAGTCGTAAGCACTATCCTGATCTAAAACGTGAATGTTTGTAATTGTTAATTTTGTGATCATTGTTTTTTTTTAATTGTTACACTCAAAGATCAGCAATGATTTATTTACGTCCATCTTCAAAATTGCTATTCTCCGTCCAACCGTGCATATAAGAATAGCAACCCGGCACAAACGCCAATGGTGTTTTTTTAATTTCTATTTTTCTTTCCTGATTTTGGCTGGCATAATCAGAAGGCGTCTTGCCGACTATCCTGGTAAAGAGCCCGCTAAATGAACTTACGCTATCAAAACCAACCAAATAGCACGTTTCTTTGACCGATGTGTTGCACTGCAAATGTTGTTGCGCTTTCTCAATTCTTACTGTTCTGAGATATTGATGCGGCGTTTTCCCGTAGATCGATTTGAATAATCTTATAAAATGAAATTTAGAAAAATACGCTTCGTCTGAAATGTTGTCAAGGTCTATTTTTTCAGCATAGAAGTTATCCATGTAAATTTTTGCCTGGACAATTCGTCTGTATATATATATTCTCGGATATTGATCTTTCATTTCCAGTGTGTTATTCTAATTAGTTTACCATAGTTAGTACGGCATTTATTTAAATCAATGTATTTAGGTATGCAGATGTTGCGGATTTTAGTTCAATGGGTTCATAGAAGCACGTCAGCCGCCATATTTTGCCTAACCGATGTTAGTGAATCGTTGTTTTAAGTCGTCATAGTTCTTTTCGCATGATAGTGTCGTTGTCGTCAACTTGGTACTTTATAAACCCCATTTTCTCAACAAGTCTTATTGCTTTGTGATTTCTAGTTTTAGTTGGCCCAAGTAATATTTTTACGCCCAATTCTTGTTTTGCAATTACAGTCAATAATTGAAATGCAGACTCCATGAAACCTTTTCCCCAATATTCAGGAAATAATGAACCCCCAATTACAATTTCATTGGTTTCTTTATTCCAATGATGTAAGGCACAATCGCCAACTATCAAGTCTGGATGTTCTATTGGTCTTATCGTAAAGATAAATTCGCAAAGTGAAATTATTCTCTTGGTAAATTCCGCTCGTGTTTCATTTGGCAAAAAAGGATTTTCGTCAAAATTTACTATCAACTGTGGATGTGAATAGATTTTATAAAAGAAGTCAGCATCATTTTCTGTTAGATGCTCAAGTATAACTTTATCGTTTGAATACATTCTACAATTGATTTAATATTCTTGTGATTTTAGGATTGTCTATGGTGTCGTTTTAAAATGACCGCTAACGTTTCGGTGCTTGGCTAAGAAGCTAATCTCCAATTACTTTTTTGTTGGCATGCAACAAGTTTACCTAAAAGTACAAAGCTTAAATTTATGATTTCAACCGCCATGAATTATATAAGCTGTTAGCTACAGTTTTTTTATCATTTTCAAATGTGGAATCCCGTCTTCATCAAAATAATCACCTTCCTTTTCGTACTGATTTTTGGAATAGAAATTTACTGCTGAATCACGAGCGTGGCAATACATGACTTTAAAGTTCTTGTCTGAGGCAATTTTTTCACAAAAAATCATCATTTCAGAGCCTATATTCAAACTTCTAAGGTTTTCCGTCACAGCTACCCGCTGCATTTTCATTTTATCACCTTCAGGAACAAGTACAGCAGTTGCAACTAATTCGTTTTCCAGGAAACCTGCAATTTGAATATGGTTTTTCTCTTCTTCGAGTTCTTTCTCGGTAAATTTACTCCCAAGAGGTTCTCTCAGAATTTTTTCTCTAAGTCTCACTGCATTTGTCCATTCCGGACTTTTATGGGCAATCTCTTTAAATGTTGTTTTCATAAATGGTAGCTAACTTTATAGGTCTCATTTTCATAATCAAGGTCAAATATTCCAAAATATGCATCCTCCTTCGAATTGGTTGATTCAAGTTGGTCAATGATTTTTTGTAGTTCGTCTTTATTCAAAGTTTGTTGATTAAAATTGATTGTAAGGGTTTCGGAGTATGGATGTTTGTTTTAAGTATCAATGTTTATTAAAATTCCAAATATTCAAATTAGCACTGAACCCACCTTTTCGCAAACCACTGTTAACGGTTTTTATTATTTACGATTTGTTTTCCAAAATGTCCGTTGCTGTTTCATTGCCGAGTTGTTCAGCTAACCCAATAAGTAGTCCTTCCACCCCACGTATATAACAAAGTCGATACGTTTCTCCAAACTGAACAACTTCTTCTACTACTTTAACACCAAATTTCTCAAGTCTGATTAACAGCTCGTCAAGATTATCAACCCTAAACATTACACGTAAATAGCCAAGTGAATTTACTGGGTTATTTCTGTGGTCCGCAATTGTTTTGGGTGCAAAAAATTGTGATAGTTCAAGTCGGGAATGTCCATCGGGAGTAACCATCATTGCAATCTCAACAGACTGATTACCAAGTCCCGTAACACGCCCTGCCCATTCGCCTTCAACCATCATTCGTCCTTCAAGTGTTAGCCCAATTTCGGTAAAAAAAGCAACTGCGTTATCGAGGGATTCTACAACGATACCAACATTATGCATTTCCATTAATTTACTTTTTGTCATGATTTACATTTTCGTTTTGTTCTTTGTACGTCTTTTTTAATAGCCGATTGTCGTCTTATAATGACCATATTGCCAAACCGATGTTAGCGGTAGTTTTCTTTATCAATACTTGATTTTTAGGTTTAGTTTTTCAAACTCTTTTGTCAGCCCATTTTTATTGTTGTCAAATGATAGTGTTAAATAGTTTGTTGAAGAGCGAGTTAATTTAATTTTTTCCTGTCCAAAAAGTTGTTGAACAAAGTCGTCTGTTTCGTCAAAATTAGAAATTCCAAATTCTACACTTGTCAAGTTTAAAAGTCCACATTTATGCACTGTAGGTTCGGTTTCGTTTTTCTTTTGTCCTTTAAATGGAAGTCTGAAAGTCCAAGGCAAATTGAGGTTTTGTTCGTTTTTTAAAATGTCTATGTTCATTCCAGCTGGAAAATATGTAGGTTGATATTTATAAGCGTTTTCAAAAAGACTTTCGGTTTCGTCTGTGTTTACGATACATAGTCCAAATGGCGAATTAGTTGAATTAAAGTCTGCTCTTTGCCACAGTCCTGTCGGTTTTGTTATATCACTTTTCAATTCTTCTTCATTGTGAACCCAAAGTATTTCTAAAAAGAAGTTGTCAAAATAGAATTTTCTATTAATCGTACCTTGTCCAACGTGAACTCTACTACTACCTTCTGTCAAACCAAATTGCACAAGTTCGTCAGCAATTTTACCATTGTCGTTTGTAAATATGAAAATGTGGTCTATGTCCATTTTGAATTTATTTGTCGTTTGCACGATGTCGTTCTAAAATTACCGCTAACTTTTACTTATCTGCACTACATCATTGCCCACACTGTACTAAAAATGTTATATAGACGCAACTTTGTCTCGCTTTACTTTTCAATCAAATATATTAAAATCCGCTACAACGTGCTTTCTCTCCATCCAAAAAAGGAAGATCTCTATTATTTGCGCATTTTGCCATTTCGTTTCTTATTTTCGCAGCATTACAATAACTCAGATTATTTGCAACTATGAAAATATATTCCTTTGTGCTGCTTTTCCTGGTATCGGGCTTTTCCTTTGCTCAAAAAGGCTCCGGGGCCGACTCTACCATCATTAGGCAGCTCTTCGACGAAGCGCTGGTAAGAGGTAAATCCCACGAAGATTTGCGGTCCTTGTGTAAAGGAATCGGTGCGCGGCTTTCCGGCTCTGCGCAGGCTCAAATGGCCGTGGAATGGGGAAAACGCAAAATGGAAGCTTACGGTTTCGATAAAATCTACCTGCAGCCGATCATGGTTCCGCACTGGGAAAGAGGGAACAAAGAAGTGGCGTGGATGCAAAGTGGCAACGGAGAAGTCATTCCGGTCGATATATTGGCACTGGGTGGTTCCATCGGGACAAACGGGACGCTGAAAGCAGAAGTGATCGAATTCAAATCACTGGAAGACCTGAAAAAATCTTCAAAAGCAAGCGTACAGGGGAAAATCGTATTCCTGAACCAGGCCATGAACCCGGCAGACATCGTGACCTTCAAAGCTTATGGCGGTTGTTACAGTATTCGCGGACATGGTGCTGTGGAAAGTTCCAAACTGGGTGCTGTTGGTGTTGTGATCCGTTCACTGGCTTTGCCCGAAGATCATTTCCCGCATACCGGTTCCATGTATTACGAAGACGGAGTTGCCAAAATTCCGGCAGGAGCGCTTTCAACGATTTCTTCCAACGAACTTTCAAAAGCACTTGCCAAAGGAACAGTAAGCCTGATCATGGAAATGGATTGCCGCGATTTCCCGGATGAACCTTCTTTCAATGTGATGGGAGAATTAACCGGAAGCGAGAAACCAAACGAGATCATCACCATTGGAGGACATTTGGATTCCTGGGATGCCGGAGAAGGAGCACACGATGACGGTGCAGGAATTATCCATTGCCTGGAAGCCTTGCGGATTCTGAAAGCTTCAGGGATCAAACCAAAACATACCATTCGCGTGGTTTTCTTTATGAACGAAGAAAATGGAAATAAAGGCGGAATCAACTATGCCGAATGGGCTAAAAAGGAAAACCAAAAACACATTGCAGCCGTTGAAAGTGATCGCGGCGGATTTAGTCCGGATGGATTTGAATGCGACGGAAAAGAATCGTACGTTGAATTGATCAGAAGCTTTGCTCCATTGTTGAAACCTTACGGACTCACTCATTTTGAAGCGGGTTACGGCGGAGTCGATATCAGTCCCTTGAAAAAATCCTACGAAGGAATTCCCCTATTTGGTTTCGTACCGGATTCACAGCGTTATTTCGATTTTCACCACGCAGCAAGCGATGTGTTTGAAAGCGTCAACAAACGCGAATTGGAATTGGGCTGTGCCAGTATGGCCGCTTTCATATACTTGTTGGATAAATCATTGTAATCATGAGCGAACAGAATACATTCATCGGAAGACCAAACCCGGAATTTGCACCGGCATACGCCAAGTATTATTTTGACCGCACAATAGGTCAGGATGATTTAATGAGCGCTTTGGAAAAGGACCTGGATGAAACAGCAAACTTCATAGCGAATCTTCCCGAATCAAAGGCAGATTTTCAATATGCAGATGACAAATGGACACTGAAAGGAGTCATTCTTCATTTTATAGAAACCGAACGCATTTTTCAGTACCGTGCGCTTCGTTTTTCACGCAAGGATAAAACTCCTCTGGATGGATTTGATGAAGGCTGGTATGCCCAGCACAACAATACCGATCAAAGGTCACTGGAAGATTTGAGGCTGGAATTCATCGATGTGCGTAAAGCTAGCATTTCCTTATTCAAAGGAATGAATGCCCATATGCTTGATTCAGTAGGAACAGCGAACAACACACCGAATACCCCGCGAAATCTCGGCTGGATCATGATCGGACACGTCATTCACCATTGCAATATTATCAAGGAACGCTATTTGGTCGATACAGACGAAGCATTTTGAAAATTATCAATTATAAATGATCTAATTATCAATGGTGCTTCCTCTTGATAATAATTGACAATTTCCTTGATCCCGATCCTCTCTTGTAACAACTTTTCGGCAAAGGATTGATACAAGTGAAATCAATTTGTACCCCTTCACAGATCATTAATTCGTAATTCGACATTCGTAATTGGGAATTATTAAAGACGCTGTTCATTTCTTGGTTAATTAATTTTCATTACAAATTGGTAATATAGGTGGAATACTGCTAAATTTGCACTCGCAACTGTTAATCAGAGATTAGAGTGGTTAATGGAAAATGAACAAGTATGGCAGATATTTTTGATAAAATTGAACGTA
>CAMLDR010000174.1 GCA_946478775.1 uncultured Flavobacteriales bacterium | reverse complement strand
GCATCCGATAATTCCAGGAAATAAGTGTTTCCGGAATTGAATGCCCCGATTGAATTGAAGTTTACCTGCACGCTATCTCCATGACCGGGAGATACGCATACCGCATTGGTTGTTTGAATAATCGCGGCATCAATCGAATTACTTGCTACAGGTGTTGTTTTCCCATAAATAGCTGTGTTATTCATCAACTTCATGGTACCTAATGTGCTGGATGCATGCCATGCAACTAAACGAAAAACTACCGTGTCATTTGGAGAAACCTGAATGGGAGTGGACGGAACAATGGATAGAGAAGTTGTAGGACTTGTCGAGGGACTTAGAATGACACGTACACCGGACACTACCGGCATAAAGAGATTACCCGTACTTGCGGATTTGTATTGAAGAATGCACGAATCTGGTCCTGCATTTGATCTGCCAAGAATTAATAACAAACTATCCACTTCTATGCTTGTTGCTGCATTTGAACTGATAGAAAATGTAAGGTGTTGATTGGCTGCAATTGCAGCATTTGCTGACGGATTGTTCCATTTACTGGAGTTAAACCCATCTGAAGCGGTTGAAAATGTATTTCCGGAACCCCTGGTTATCTGTGTGAATAATGCACCTGGCGCAGCCGGAATTGTTGCAAAAGAATTAGTTGGAGTAGATACCCAACCGGAATAGGTATTGGGATTAAAAAGAGTTTGTGCATTTAAATTCCCCTTTTTCATTCCGATGATGAAAAGAGTTAAAATGTAGATGAATACTTGTTTTTTCATGTTTTTGATGCTTGTTTTTATAAATGATTAAAAGAGCTCCTCCGCCGAAACGGAAGAACTCTTTCAAGTAGTTAAAAATTAACGAATGACTATTTTTCTGTTTTGATCACACGAAGTGTTTGGTTTTCAGAATCAGAAGCAATTCGAATGATATATGTTCCTGCTGTCAAACCAGACAAGTCAGCTTGCAAACGGTGAGTTCCTTTTACTAAGTATTCGTTAGCAAGGGTCATTTGTTCTTTTCCTGAAAGATCAAAGACTACTACCGATACATTTTCATCAGATTTCGTTGTGAATGACAAGCTTGCCAAACCATTTGTCGGGTTCGGGAACAATTCAGCCAATGATCCGTTAGCTGTTGTAGTTGTAATGCCACGTGCTTCACCACAACCCGGATCAAGATTTACTCCAAAAGTAGTGCTGCCACTGCAATTGTTAAATGTGCAGAATGTTCCGCTTACAGTTACTACTGAGTTTACTGTACCGAACTCAATGTTTGCACAATTACCGGTAGTTGACTGAACAACTGCATCACCCGTAGTGGTAGTAAACGAGTAAGTTGATGCTCCCATAGTATGAGATCCAAGACCTGTAACATCGTCATTGGAAAGTGTATCCCATTCAGTAAATAAAGTAGGGAAACCACCGATTCCAGCTAAATCCGGATTCACAGTAATTCCTGAATAAACGCATGGTTTTCTTACCAGGGTTTTGTTTTCAGTGGACCAAAGGAAGGTTGGGCTCAAAGTATCCGCATCTCTCCAGGCAGAACCAGGATCATTTCCTACAGAACCGAAAATATCTGCAGCTCCTGAACTAGTCAGATTGTACAACACCAATGCATCATCCCCGTTGAATTGCAGGTTAGCAGAAAACAAATCCGGTGTACCACTCCATGCTGTTGCAGAAGGATGAGCAACCACGTAAGCATCTCCTGCAGCCAATGTTCCGGAAAGAGCAATGGTAAATGTTGGCGTACCGCTTAAAGATGCTCCATTGTGATATGCACGAAGCTGATATCCTGTTAAATCAACACTAGCACATGTTCCGTTAAAGATCTCAACATATTTGTTGAATCCGCTTCCTTCCACGTATTGAGAGAAGATCAAATCTTTTGCAGCAACAGCAACACATACCTGAGTCACGTCTTCCGGGCAACCTTGTATGTCTCTCGGTTTACAAAATTCAGCAGCCGGATAAACCAATACATATTCCTGACCTGAAATTGCTTCACAACCATTTTCATCACTTACAACCGCATAGTAAGTTCCTGATCCGGTAACATTTAAAATGTCCGAGTCTGCACCCACGATGATTCCATCCTGGTTGAACCATTGATAGATTGCATCTGTAAGGTCTGTAGAAACTGTTAACACGGGCATAGTACCTCCCGCACAAAGAACCGTTGAACCAGTCACTCCAATAGTAGCTGTTGGTTCTCCACACGAAACCGTTGAACCGCAAGTTGTTTCGATATCATCTACTCTAAACTGCGGATTTGAACTTGAAGTTCCTACCAATGAACTGCGGAAACGAATACGCAAATTCGGAACAAGTGCTCCTGAAGGCAATGCAGCAGAAACTTTGTACCATTTAGAAGTTCCACTTCCCGTTGGCAATGCCGGATAGCTGATTGCATTCCAGGAAGTTCCATTGTCATTACTGTACTCCAAAACCAAAAAATCAATTCCAGTGGAAGCATTCGTAGATTTGAATACACCGAAGCGAATAGAATCCGTTACCGAACAAGAACCCGCATTAACTCCCTGCATTTCAAATGTTTCCTGGGCTTGGATTAAAGTGTTGTAACTTCCTGAAGCACCGGTGTAACCTGTTGATGGAGTGGTGGTTCTCATGTCCGCCGTTCCGGTGTAAGTTAATGACACCAGGTCAAAATTGCCAGCAGTTTCTCTAGCTGCAATCGTTTGAGTTCCGCTTCCTGCAGTTCCCATAGTTTCCAGAATTTGTCCGTTTGAGGCAAATCCCAACAACGCCATTGCACTGGTCGCAAGGAGTTGGTTCATTGTGTTGTTTCTTTTCTTCATAATCGAAAATTTTTAAAGTGAATAAGGGTTTCGAAACCGAAGCTAAGTTACAAGCAACTGATTTTTAAGACTTAAAGTCTGTAATAACAATCCCTTAAGTTTTTTGATGAATTCGTTTGAATATTAATTTTCTATCAAGTCAGAAAAGACCAAAATCGATTTAGAATTAGGGAAAGTACATTTTGAATATGTACTTATTTTTAAATCAGTTGTTTCTGAAAATTAGTGGATCAATTTTTGCATTATAATAAGTGTTAGGGCAGGAGGTGATTTATTTGATTCTTTTTGTTGATTTTTTCGTTAAAAAGCAATCCAAACTCTCAGATATTCACGTTTTTTCAAAAAGTAAATGTGCAAGTAATCAATTGGTTACAATCAATTACCAGATTCAAAAAGATTCGGGAAATAGTTCCGGCAGATCGGGGAATTTTCACTGTCAATGAATGCGAAAATTGTTTCATTTTAAGGACAATCCAGTTTTATTCATTCACTATAGATAAAATCCCCATTTTCATCTGTAGGCGGAACACCATAATCAATCTTTTTATTTGTGCCTTTGTAGTAAAATGACCGAACCACTCTTTCTTGTTTATCATCTGCGGTACATCGAGCCTCTATTTCTAATCTACTTTTTTCTTTCATTTTTCTCATTTGACTTTGAACCTCAGAAGTCAATAGATTGCCCTTCCCACAATATTCTTTTTTACCTATTCTGACCTTCCATTCCAGTATCTCGAAATGATAATCTTCACCTAAACTGGCATTATCCTGCATTAACCACAACCTGTTATCTTCAGGATTAAAATCCTGTCCAGGAAGCAAAGCACCATACCGCAATATCGGATCAGGGAGCGAAACATTATAGAATTCTAGTTTTGAAACGAGAACCGTGTCCTGGCCAACCAACCTGTATACCCAAATATCGGTTCTAAAGGTAGCATCCGGATAAACAGAATACATGTGAACAGGCAAAGGTTCCCCAGAAGCATCCACATTGGTTATTTTATCACAGGAGCATGCTAAATAGTAAGGTTTATCCATGTTTGCAAAACCTACCTGGACTAAATTGGAAACTCCGTGGTACAAAAATTGGAAATTAGAAAAGGAGACCACCACAGTTGTATCCTGGGATCTAACAATAGATGAACAAAACAAAAGTGCAATGCAAAATAGGTTTTTCATGATGCAGATGATTTGTTCAAAGATAAAGAAATATAAACCTATTGCTTATTCCTCTTCGATCGCCACCAAACAACGAGCATCACGATCAGCACCAATCCCATTAAAATGAGAACAGGCCAGGGAATGGCAGAAATTCCCGTCGGGGAAACGCCAAACGTTTGTTCGCCTTTGGGCCAGGCGGCAGCTGTTGAAAGGTTCATACTTCGACTACGCTCAGTATTCTTTATTAATTTCCGCTTTCCAACCGTTTCTGGCGCTGCATCGGGTTTTCATTGCCTTGTTTTTGCTGGAACAACTGGAATCTCGTTGGTTTTGAAGCAGAAGGGAAGGAATTGTTGTTCACATCACAATCCGCTGTTTCCAGAAATGGGTCCAATTGGAATGAAGCTACCGGTTTATCGAAAATCAACACTTTTGTAACGGTGATGTCATCCATTCTCCAAATCTCTGCCGGAATGCGTACTTCTTTGGTAGAACCGTCTTCAAAGGTTGCCAAAATAATCAGCGGCGTTACCAATCCGCCTTTATTCGTAAAGGACAATTCATAGAACTGCTTCTTTGATTCCAGCAATTTCTTTTGTTCCGGAGTCAATTTTGCCTGAAACTCATCGTATTCTTTTTTATCCAAACGATCTACTTTGTAGATGTCTCTTTTGGCATAAAAGTCGTCGATTGCCGTATCTCTTTCATTTACCGTTTGTTTGATGGATTCCCTGTTGCGGATATCACCGATAAATTGCGGTTTTGAATCGGCCGCTTTCTTGTTTTCAGCTTTCTCCAATTCCGGATTATTCGAATTCAATTCAAACTGCTTCACGTAATCCAATGAAATATCCACGTATTCCGTACTGTAAAACCAACCTCTCCAGAACCAATCCAAATCCACTCCGGATGCATCTTCCATGGTGCGGAAAAAGTCTGCAGGAGTCGGATGTTTGAACTTCCAGCGCTCGCAATAGGTTTTGAACGCGAAATCGAACAATTCTCTTCCCATCACGGTTTCACGCAGGATATTTAACGCTGTAGCCGGTTTTCCGTAGGCATTGTTCCCGAATTGCCAGATGGATTCTGAATTGGTCATGATCGGAGAAATGAACTTTTGATCGCCGCGCATGTAATCGGTGATCATAGCCGCCGGACCTCGTCGGGAAGGATAACCGCGTTCCCATTCCTGTTCTGTGAGGTACTGCACAAAGGTATTCAATCCTTCGTCCATCCACGACCACTGACGTTCATCTGAATTGATGATCATGGGGAAGAAGTTGTGGCCCACTTCGTGAATGATCACTCCCCACATGCCGTATTTTGTTTGTTCCGAATAAGTTCCGTCCTCATTTGGTCTTCCGCCATTGAAGCAGATCATCGGGTATTCCATACCAATCTGGTTGGAGTGAACGGAAATAGCTACCGGATACGTATAATCGATCGTGTATTTCGAATAAGTTTGAATGGTATGAGCAACTAACTTGGTAGAATAGCGCTCCCAAAGCGGATTTCCTTCCTTCGGATAGAAAGACATACACAGGATATTTTTCCCTTTCACAACCGTGTTCTGTGCATCCCACATGAACTTACGGGAAGTTGCAAAAGCAAAATCGCGGACATTTTTGGCTTTAAACGTCCAGGTCTTCGAGCCTGTGGCTTTATTCTTTTCCGCATTTTCAGCTTCTGCCTGGGTCACAATCAAAACAGGAGTATTGGAAGATTTCGCTTTATCCATTCGTTGTCTTTGCTCCGCTGTCATTACCGCAGCTCCATTTTGCAATTCACCTGTTCCTGCAACCACGTGATCTGAAGGAACTGTTATGGAAACTTCGTAATCTCCGAAAGGCAGTGTGAATTCACCTTTTCCTAAGAATTGTTTGTTCTGCCAGCCTTCCACATCGTTGTATACGCACATTCTCGGAAAGAATTGAGCGATCGTATAGAGGTAATTATTGTCTTTTTCAAAGTATTCGTACCCGGACCTTCCGCCAAATTTCATCCGGTCGTTGATATTGTACCACCATTTGATTCGGAAAGATATGCTTTGTTTTGGCCCCAAAGGTTTGGCCGGATCAATGCGCATCATGGTTTTATTAATGGCATAATGCATCTTTTCTCCGTTTACGGTAGCCACCATTTCAATATTGAAACCACCTTCAAAGGTCATCATTTTGCGTTCTATATCACGGATCGATTGAAAGTCTTCCATTTTTTCCACCGAGATCATTTTGCTGTCAGAATCCGGTTTAAAAATATTCTGGTCCAGCTGCAGCCACAAATATTCCAGTACATCCGGTGAATTGTTGGTGTAAGTAATCACTTCTTCTCCGCGAATAGTCTGTTTGGTATCATCCAAAGTCAGGTTCATTTTATAATCCGCTTTTTGCTGGTAATATCCGTGACCCGGAGCACCGGCTGCCGTGCGGTATTCGTTTGGCGTAGGCAATTCAATATCCAGCTGCGCAAATTTGGTCTGTGCCGTAACACCGAATGCAGAAAGGACGATAGCGAAAGAAAGAATTTTTTTCATAATTACAGGTTTATGACTTCTGTAGGCTTTGTGGGTAAAAATACAGCCGTTTGTTTTTGTTTATTCTGAATGAATGTGATCTTGTTTTGCTGATCCGGGAATGATTCCATCAACAAATTGAATGTGAAAGTAAGTGATTTGGGCACTTCAATAGCGTCACTTTCCAGGTAGACATAAAGCAGCCCGGTAGGCAGGACATCGAATCCGACCAGTTTTAAGAGAACAGGTGAATGATCTGCAGAAATAGCAAAGCCATTTGTTACGTGAGCGGCCAATTGCTTTTTGAACTCCGCATTTCCCGTTTGATTTTCGATGTGCTGATCCAAAACGATCCCTGCTTTTTTCATGTCGAACTCCAGATCATGAGCACTTATTTCCAATGTGATCTCCAATTTCCGAGTCGACTCATTGAATTCTACCTCCCCGAAAGCGAAGTAATACTCATGCGCATTTGCAGAAAACAGGACAGAAAAAAATGCAAAGACTGCAAGGAGTTTCTTCATAAAGTAGAATATTGTCACAAAAATAACAGAATGAAAATAGAAGCAGGGTAATTTTTGACCAAAGGGGGAATTATTTGGTTAAGCAGCTGAAAAAAGCGGATAAAAAGGTGACTTCGACTCCGCTCAGCCACCTTTTAATTAGGAGTCAAGGACGCTGAGCGGAACCGAAACGTAAATTTACTTATTACCCTTTGCGTGATCTGCCAGGAACTGCGCCAATCCATTGTCCGTAAGCGGATGTTTCGCCAGGGCAACAATAGCACTTAAAGGTCCTGTCATCACATCCGAACCGATTTCTGCACATTGAATAATATGCATCGGGTGACGAATAGAAGCTGCCAGGATCTCTGTTTCGAATCCGTAATTATCAAAAATGATACGAATCTGCTGGATCAGGTCCAGTCCGTTTGTTGAAATATCATCCAGACGACCAACGAACGGAGAAACATAAGAGGCCCCTGCTTTTGCAGCCAATAATGCTTGTCCGGCACTGAAGATCAGGGTACAATTTGTTTTAATCCCTTTTGAAGAGAAATACTTGATGGCTTTAATGCCTTCCAGCGTCATCGGGATCTTCACGACGATATTCTTATGCAATTCTGCCAAAGATTCTCCTTCGCGGATCATTCCTTCGAAATCAGTTGCAATCACTTCAGCGCTTACTGGTCCGTCTACAATTTTGCAGATATCCACATAATGCTTTAAAATATTGTTTTGTCCTGTGATTCCTTCTTTTGCCATTAAAGACGGGTTGGTTGTCACTCCATCTAAAATTCCAAGATCATAGGCTTCGCGGATATCGTTCAGGTTTGCTGTATCGATGAAAAATTTCATGTTTTATCAATTTGAAAACAAAGATAAACCCATTTAGCAGGAGAAACATAGGATGGGAGCGGAAGTTTTACACAAAGAACCTTCCGAACGAATTTAGCATCCGAAACGATAGATTACGTGCAATGGAAAACGCGAATTAGAATTCGCGTTTTAACGAACTGCCGGTATCAGGGTTCGAGAATTCTCGAATTCGTGAATTGTGAGAACAGGATCAAAAGCCCACTATTTTCCCGCGAAACTAAACCAAATCAGCCGCCACTTATCGTGTTACTTGAACAGGAACATCGACTAGCACAGAAGCTAACCGGGCAGGGGTAAAAAGAATTCCACATCCAAGACGATGGATTATATGCAATGGGAAAGTGCATTAGAATTCGCGTTTTAACGAACTACCAGTATCAGGGTTCGAGAATTCTCGAATTCGTGAATTGTGAGAAGCTGATCAAAAGAGAGAATAGAAGTGATTAGAAATTGAAAAATGTAATTCCGCAATATTACGTCCGGAGAAGTGTGAGTTTGAGCAAGAGTGTGAGGAGGAATTATTTTTAGAAGCTAAAAATTGGGCAAAAAAAGAGGGGTAAGCTACTCTTATCGCACCGCTACAACCTCATACCTTTGCTACGTTCCCGTCCTGGAGGATTAAGAGGGAGCTGGTCGTAAAAGACTTACCCCGGCGCAAAAGTAGTGATTTAT